>CAJWPV010000099.1 GCA_913045395.1 uncultured Verrucomicrobiota bacterium
AAGGTGCGCTGGGGCCGCGAGCGTCGCAGCATGGCCATGACCGACGAGGACAAAAAAATCACCGCCTGGCACGAGGCCGGCCATGCACTTGTCAACGTTCTGCTCGATAAGTGCCATCCCCTGCACAAGGTGACCATCATCCCGCGTGGCCAAGCGCTGGGTGCCACGATGTCCCTGCCCAAGGACGACGTCCTCAACCGCCAAAGCAAGGAAATGCGTGAAACCATAGCGATGACTATGGCTGGCCGGATTGCGGAGGAAATTGTGACCGGCGACGTCTCCACCGGCGCGGCCAGCGACATCCAGCAGGCCACCAACACGGCCCGTGCCATGGTCACCCAGTGGGGCATGAGCGACAAACTCGGCATGGTCCTCTATGGCGACACCGACGATTACGTGTTCCTCGGCAAGGAGATTTCACAGAACAAGACCTACAGCGAGCAAACCGCCCAGCAGATCGACACCGAGGTGCGACGCCTGATCGACGAAGGTTACAAGCTGGCCAAGAGCCTTATCGGGGAAAACCGCGACAAGCTCGACCTCATCGCCAACGCGCTGCTTGAGTACGAGACGCTCGACGGCAAACAGGTCGAGGACATTGTCCGCACCGGCAAGTTCATCCCCACCGAGCGGCCACCCGACATTGATCCCCCCTCGGGAGCTGACGCCACCACCCCCACACCGGGCACGCCCAAGAGCGACAAGCCAAAGCTCGACGACGGCTTGGGTGATCCCGCCCCCGCGACCGCCTGATATTCAGGCAGAAATACACACCGGTTTTCCAGAAACCCGTTGACTTGTAGCAACTTGGGAAGCTAGCCTGCTCGCCCCGGAGTGAGTACATGCCCAAGCTGATCGTTTTAACCGAAGGAATTGAGCCGACCTCGTTTGAATTGACGAAGGAGGCAACTTCCGTCGGTCGCGTCGATGAGAACGACATCACCCTCCCGCATCAGTCCGTCTCCGGTAGCCATGCCGAGCTGGTGTTGCGGGGCGAGGATGTGCACGTCCGCGACTTGGGCTCCACCAACGGCACCCACATCAACGGCAACAAGGTCGCCGAGTCGCCACTGCAACCGGGCGAGGTGATCGCTTTCGGCGAAGTGGAGCTGAAAATCGACGGCCCCCGGAAGGCCCAGTCCCACGACAAGCACCTCGAGCAGGGCGTTCGGCTTGGCAACCTGGATTCAGCCCCGAAGGGGCCGGCGAAAGGGTTTAGCAAAAAGTCCGACAAGTCCGGGAAATACTTCGTCATTTTCGGCGTGGTCGTGGCCATCGTGGTGATCGCCGTACTGGCCATGGCCTGGATAAAATTCAAGGGCGGCAGCTAAGGCGCAGCATCCGGTTCAACCCTCCTTCAGCCAACGCACCGCCTTTGCCGCAGCGTAGCTCACAATGATGTCCGCGCCGGCACGCCGCATGGCCAGCAGCGACTCCATGGTCACCGCTCGCTCGTCCACCCAGCCGCGCTTGGCCGCCGCCTGCACCATCGAATACTCGCCGCTCACCGCGTAAGCCGCGGTCGGACAACCAAACCCGGTTTTGACACGATACAAAACATCGAGACACGCCAGCGCCGGTTTCACCATCACGATGTCCGCCCCCTCGCGAAGGTCGAGTGCCACTTCGCGTAACGCCTCCTCCGCGTTGGCGACATCCATCTGGTAACTGCGCCGGTCGCCAAACTGCGGGGCCGACTCCGCCGCGTCACGAAACGGCCCGTAGTAGGCCGAGGCGAACTTGGCCGCGTAAGACATGATCGGCGTGCCGTCGAACCCACCCAAATTGAGCGCCGCGCGAATCGCCGCCACGCGTCCGTCCATCATGTCGCTTGGCGCGACGACATCCGCACCAGCCTCGGCATGGCTGACTGCCGTCCTGGCCAGGAGCTTGAGTGACGGGTCGTTGTCGATGACCACCTGACCACCTTTCTTTTTCATGAGGCCACAATGACCGTGGCTCATGTATTCGCACAGGCAGACATCGGTCATGACGAGCAGTCCGGGCAATTCGCGTTTCAACTTGCGCACCGCCTTTTGCACGATGCCGTTTTTGGCGTAGGCACCGCTGGCACGCTCGTCCTTCTTTGGCGAAATGCCAAACAGGATAACCGCCGGGACACCGGTTTTGTGCGCCGCTGCGGCCTCGCGCACCGCCTCGTCGATCGAAAGTTGAAACACCCCCGGCATCGACGGCACAGCGTTGCGAACCTTGCGGCCGGGCCGTACGAACAGAGGCAGCACGAGTTGGTCGGCGTGCAGACGCGTCTCGCGCACCATGCGGCGCAACGCAGCCGAGCCGCGCAGTCGGCGCGGCCGATAACTCGGAAACTCTCCGGTCAGAGGAGACGGCATGCGCGGCATGATAAACAATCCCGCCCACAAGCCAAGCGCTTGGCCAAGCGGTCAACTGCCGATGCCCGAAACCAGGATCGCCAGTCCTATGATGCCGAAGCAAATGGCGAAGCAGACGATGAAACCCCAGAAGTCCAGTGCGGTTGGCCGCTGAAACTCAAGCGAGCTGCCCGGGAACAGCTTGCGCTCGTTGAACCGATCCGGCTGCGCGTAGCTCTTCTCCATCTCAGCTCGGTCGCCGGCCGGGTCGGGATCGACCGGCGTTTTCATTTTCACGTACAGCCGGTCGAGTGCCTCCTTGCTATTCGGCTTGGTCACCAAGCTGGCGAGGATCATCACGATAAACGGCACCACCGTGGCAAACGGCAGGTCGAGCGTTTTAATGGCAGCCTTGTCCATCGAGGCCAGGTTGAGGCCCAACTTGTCGATGATGAGCATGTCCAGCCGCAACCGGCCGCTGCCTTTCAGTTCGCAGTCGTACTCGTAAACCACCTCCTCGCCGCCCGGCACTTTTCGACGATCAATCTCCTTGAGTTTCTCGTCTCCGATCGGTTTGACGCTCCCGGTCCAAAAGAGAGCCACGCCGCCGCGCCGTTTGGTCTCCGTCATCGGCTCGCCGGCGGCACTCGCCTTGCCGCGCGAGACGTCCAGCGGCAAGGCAGCGCGAGTGAGGGTGCTCTCGATGACGTGACTCGTGCGCGTGTACGCCGGGCTGTTGGCCAAGCCGGGGCTGAGCTTGGGCACGGCGATGGGCAGCACGAGGAAAAACAGCAGGCAAAAAGTGAACGTGATCCACGCGGCGCTGGTCGTCGCGCGCCGCCAATACATTCCCACCCAGAACACGGCGGCGAAGAGCATCGGGACGATCCACGTCAGCTGCAGGTTGGCGAACATGTCGTAAATGGTCAACGAAAGCACCACCGATCCGGCGACAACCAACGCGCCGATGATGCGGGCAATCCTGAGGCTATCCGCCTCACTGGCGTCCGGCTTGACGTATGGCTGGTAAATGTTTCGCACCACCAACGCGGCGCAGACGATCATGAAGCAATCCACGGTGCTCATCAGTGCGGCCAGTAAACAGGCGACCATCAGCCCGACCAAACCAATGTTTAACGGCCCGAGAAGCTTGAGCGTGGCCACGCCCCAGGCCTTGTCGGCATCCGCTGTCAGTTCGGCATTGCTGCCATACAGTGTGAGCACGATCAATGCAGTGATCACCCAGCCGATAGTGCAGAAACGCTTTATGAAATTGCCTGTGACCAGCCCCACGCGGGCGTCCCATTCGCTCTTGGCCGTGCCGCCGCCGGTGACGATGAAATGCGGCGTCAGCACGATGCCAATCATGTTGATGATTACAATCGCCACGATGGCGTACAGCGGAAACTCACTCGCCGTGCTGCCGCCGATGATGGTGAACGCTTCGTCGCCGAGTTGCTCGTGCATGAGGCGAAAGGCATCCATCAGCCCGGCGCCGGGTTCGAATTTGTCCACCACCGCCTTGAGCCCAAACGGGATCAGCAACACCGAAAGAACAATAATGCAAATGCCTTGAATAAGATCTGTCCAGTACGCCGCCGAGATGCCTCCGAGCAAGCCGTAAGTGATGACAACGACCGCGACGAACGGCAGCAGCGTGTATTGCAGCTGCATCCCAAACATCGTTTCACCCAGGAGCGGCGCGGCCACCTTGCCGATGGCGGTGAACATCATCGCCCCGTAGGTCATGTAAAAAAAACAACCGAACAGCGCATAAGCCACGCCGATGGCCCTCGACTCGTACCGTTCCACGAACCAGTCGCCAAGCGTCAGGCTGCGCATGCGGCGATACCACACCGCGCTGATCCAGTACACCGGCGTGACGAACAGCCAATACATGACGCTCCACATCCCGCTCATGCCATTGTGAAACGTGCCGCGCGCTGTGTTCACCGGGTCGGCCGAGCCTGTGCCCGAGCCGAACGCGGCAAACGTCTGCATCAGCTTGCCGAAACTGCGGCCGGCCATGAAAAAATCCTCCTGCTTTTTCTGGCCACGCATGAGCCAAAAACCAACGCCCGCCATGCCGGCGAAGTAGAGGAACAGGACGATGTAATCGATGATTTGCATGAGTTTAAAAGAACTGTAGGGTCGACTATGGCTGAGCGGCGACGAGTCGATGCCGAAATGCTTTTCAAAGCAAACAAAAAACGGAAACTGCAACAGTGAGATGACATGAGTGACAGAGCAACCTTACGGGTGTAGGTTGAACCGACGAGAGGCATCGCATGAAACATTTGCTTATAGTGGCCTGCCTATTACTTGGACAAGTGTTAGGCCCAGCCGAAGAATCGCCACGCCTCGACGAGTACACCCTGGCCACGGGGCCGGTGGTGATCGGGGGCGTCAGCCAGAATGCCTCTGGCCTCACCTACCATGCCGAGCGAGACAGCCTGTTCGTCGTGCTCGACGCGCCACAGCGGATTGTTGAATTGGGCCTCGACGGTTCTCTCAAGCGAAAAATCAACCTCAACAAGTTCGACGACACCGAGGGTATCACGTGGCTGGGTAAAAACCGGTTCGCCGTGGCCGAGGAGGCGCGCGGCAACATCGTCATCGTCGAGCTCGAGCCCAAGGACGGCGGCGTCAGCTGGAAAAAAGCAGGGAAACTCAGAACCGACATCAAGGTCAACCTCACCAACGGTCTCGAGGGGATCGCGTACGACCCCTTGGCCAAGCACTTCTTTGTCGCCCGCGAAAAACGCTCCCCGGCCGTCTTTAAAATCATCCCGCCCAAGCCGGAAAGCGACACCCCCCCGACCTCCATCCTGATGAGCCTCGCCGGCCGCGGCCTTCGCGATATCTCCGGCCTGCACTACGACGCCAAGCAGGAGCGACTGCTCATTCTCAGCCACGAGTCGGCCTGCATCGTCGAGGCGAACAAGTATGGCATCGAGAAGAGCCGCCTGCTGCTGCGCGGCGGCAAGTCCGGTCTCAGCCGAACCATCTTCAAGGCCGAGGGCGTCGCGCTCGACAAGCACGACACGCTCTACGTCATCAGCGAGCCCAACCTGCTGTACGTATTCAAAAAGGGGAAACTTCAGCCCAAGAAGTCAGACGACAAGGGGTCAAAGTAATCCCATCCGCTATTCATTGCCAAGTACAACTCCCGAATAAGGATTGAGCTTAAATTGGATTTTTCGTCCGTTTTGTTCGAAACCGATCACGCTGCCTGGACTGGATTCTACAAGAACCTTGGTTTTCAGGCGGCTTTCGGCACTTAACCTAACTTCCTTCACCTGTCCCGAGAGGTTGAACGCAATGATCGTTTCCCTGCCTTCAAGTTTGCGGCGGTAAGCCAGGGTCATGTCGTTGTCGTTGGCCAGCATGAACTTCAGTTCGCCACCGACCAACTCCCGCCGTTGTTTTCGCAGGGCGATCAGGGTTTTGTAATAGTTCAGCAACTCGGAATTGGACTTCACGGCAATCGGCTCGGCGCGTTTGCTATCGGGCATGAAAACCTGCGGGCGATGTGAGATGTCACCCCAAATGACTGGCTTGCGGCAGTCGGGATCGTCTGCCCCCCACATGCCGAGTTCGTCGCCGTTCCAAATATGCGGAGCACTGATGTAGGTGAACTGGTGAAGCAACATTATTCTCATCTCCCTCTGGGTTGCTTTACTCGGAGGACCGAGAT
>CAJWPV010000100.1 GCA_913045395.1 uncultured Verrucomicrobiota bacterium
CCGTCCAGGTGAACAACTCCAACCCGGCAGCATGAACCTTCTCGATGAACGCCTCGTTCGCCAGCCCCTTGTAGTTGACGTTGAGGCCCTCCAGTTTGGCCGCCTTGGCCTTGGCGATCAGTTCCTCCGCGCTTGGTTTTGGCTTTCCGGTCTCTTTGTCCTGTTCAAAGCTGGACAAATAAAAGCATGGAATCTTCGGGAATCTGGCCTTGGTCTGCTTGACAACTTCGTAGTCGAATGAAATCACGACCAACTGCTCCGACGCCTTGCCGGAACGCTTGAAAGCCTTGGCCAAACCGGGGACAATCTCCGGCCCGCACTTCACCTCGACGAACATCCGTCTGCCTTCTGGAATGGTCGCCAGCACATCGTCAAGCTTGGGAATGCGAACGTCCTTCCACTTGGCCCCCTTCCACGACCCGACGTCGAGCTGCCGCAACTCGGCGAGCGTTTGATCCACGACCTTGCGATCCACGCCGGCGA
Source organism: uncultured Verrucomicrobiota bacterium (assembly GCA_913045395.1). Lineage (GTDB taxonomy): Bacteria > Verrucomicrobiota > Verrucomicrobiia > Limisphaerales > UBA1096 > UBA1096. Next base: position 484 of record CAJWPV010000100.1, read on the forward strand.
GTTTCTTGGTGTCAGAATCGTGATGGACGACAATGTGACCGTCCTTCGACAAATATACGTCCACCTCCACCGCGTCGGCACCTTGCACCCAGCCGAGCTTGACCGACTCAAGGGTGTTCTCCGGCGCATCATGCGACGCCCCGCGGTGGGCAATGATCTCCACGCCCCCAGCCGTTGCCATCTGGCAAAACATCGATGCCAGCGCGCAACCCAGCGCGACACGGACAAGTGTTGCTTTCATTGAGTAAAACATTTCAGGCGAGGATTCCCTTCACGATTTCGCCACGAACATCCGTCAGACGAAAGTGGCGGCCCTGCACCTTGTAGGTCAACTGCTCGTGGTTGAGGCCGAGCAAATGCAAGATGGTGGCGTTCAGGTCGTGAATGTGCACCGGATCATCCACCGGCCCGTAGCCGAGATCATCCGTGCGGCCGTACGTGATGCCGCCCCGGACGCCGCCGCCCGCGAGCAGCATACAGTAGGCCTCCTTGTGGTGGTCACGACCGACGTTGTTCGCGGCGCCGCCGTTGCTTTTACCCTGCAACATCGGCGTGCGGCCAAACTCCGCCCCGATCACGATCAGCGTTTCATTCAACAGGCCTCGAGCCTTGAGGTCACTGATCAACGCCGCCACCGGACGATCGAGCTGGCGCGCCTTGTTAGGAATGCTCCCAAAAATACCACTGTGGTGATCCCAGCCCTGGTCGAACAACTGCACAAAACGCACGCCCTTCTCGACAAGCCGCCGCGCAAGCAAGCAGTTGTTGGCCAGGCTAGTCGCGCCCGGCTTGACTCCGTAGTCCTCCAGTGTCGCGGCGGATTCACGGCGGATGTCCATCAACTCCGGCACACTAGCCTGCATGCGGTACGCCAACTCGTACTGGGCGATGCGTGTCGCAATCTCCGGGTCGCCGACATCGACCAGGGTGGTTTGGTTGAGAAAATTGATCCCATCCACGATGTCACGACGACTGCCGGGCGAGATTCCTTTGGGGTTGGAAAGAAACAGAACCGGATCACCCTTGCTGCGAAACTCGACACCCTGATGCAGCGTCGGCAGAAAGCCGCTCCCCCAGAGGCTATTGCCCGCACCTGCCACGCTGCCGGTAATCAGCACTACATAACTGGGTAGGTTGCGGTTCTCCGTGCCCAGGCCGTAGCTCACCCAAGATCCAATCCCCGGCCGACCAAACCGCTCGAAGCCAGTGTGCAAAAACAACTGGGCCGGCGCGTGGTTGAACTGCTCGGTCCGCACGGTCTTGATGACGGCCAGTTGATCAGCAACACCACCGAGGAGCGGCAGATGCTCCGACAATTCCACACCGCCCTGTCCATGCCGCTTAAACTGGAACCGCGTGCCAAGCAGTGTCGGGTGATCGCGGATGAATGCCAACTGCTTGCCCTTGAACATGTGATCCGGGCACTTCTTCCCATTGTGCCTGACCAACTCTGGCTTGAAGTCGAACAACTCCAGATGCGACGGCCCGCCAACTAGGTGGATGTAAATGACGTTCTTCGCCCTCGGTGAAAAGTGCGGCTGACTCGGGGAGAACGAATCCGCCGGCCCGCCGGCAAACACACCGTCGTTGAGCACCGACGCCAAGCCAAGCGCACCCATTCCCGCACCGGTGTGCTTGAGAAACTCCCGGCGGGACTCGGTTAAATGGTAATGTTGTTTCGGTGTCATCAATCAGCCCTTGGTGATCGCCTCGTCCAGATTGAGCAACACGTTGGCCACGGTGAACCACTTGGCCAAGTCGCCTGTATTAATACCGCTCGGCGCCCTCCAGCCCTTCGCCGCTGAGACAAGCTTCCCCGCGGCTCCGGGCTTGGCCTCCAATTCATCCTGGCGCTTGCTCAGTATCTGCTTCAAGAACTTAACCTCAACCGGTCTGGCCTCCCTGGAGAGCGCCACACGGAACGCAAATCCGATTCGCTGCTCGGCATTGACCAAGCCTGGTTCGGCAAGGATTCGGCCGGCAAAGGCCACCGCCATCTCGACAAACGCCTCGTCGTTTAAAAGCGTCAGCGCCTGCAGTGGCGTATTGGTGCGGGGCCGATCAACCACGCAGGTTCCCCGGTCCGGTGCATCAAAATTCACGAAACTGGCATACGGCGCACCCCGCCGCCAAACAATGTACACGCCGCGCCGGAAGCGGTTTTCGTTGGTCGCCACCACGAACTTTGGGGCGTTCCGGCCGACATGCCGCCAAATGCCACCGGGCTGCGGCGGGTAAATCGGTGGCCCATGCATCCGGTGTGCCAGCAGGCCGCTCGCCGCCAAGGCCGAGTCGCGGATCATCTCCGCGCTCATCCGCACCCGTGGCGCGCGCGCGAAGTAACGGTTGGCCGGGTCTTTTTCGAGATGTTCACCGGTTACCCTCGACGACTGTCGATAGGTGCGACTCATCACTATTAATTTGTGGATGTGTTTCATCGACCAGCCACTATCGATCAACTCCACTCCCAGCCAGTCTAGCAGCCCGCGATGCGTCGGTGGTTCGCCCTGAGTCCCGAAATCCTCCTGTGTCGACACGATACCCCGTCCCATGAATGCGGCCCACCATCGGTTCACAGCCACCCGAGAAGTCAACGGGTTTGCCGGATCAACCACCCACTTGGCCAAGCCCAGCCGATTCGGCGGCAGCGAGCCATCGAAAGCGTGCAACACTTCCGGTGTGCCAGAGTTCACCGGATCGCCGGGAGTCAGATAATTGCCTCGCAGCATGATTTTCGTTTGGCGCGGCTTGCTCATTTCGCTCATCACGAGCGTTGTGTGCGGCTTGATAGCCTTTCTGTCTTCGCGGAGTTTGGCGATCTTCTTTTCCGCTTTAGAGTTATCGATTTCCCTTTGCAATTCAGCCCGCCTGGCCTGCTGTTTGGGCGTGAGCGACAGATTTATCGTTGGACCGTAAAAGTTCCATGTTACCCCGTCGCCCTGCTGTTTTACCTCAAGGGGCGTGTTGTTGAAGAAAGCCAACATCCGGTAGTAGTCGCTCATCGAGAACGGGTCATACTTGTGATCGTGACACTGTGCGCACTCGAGTGTTGTGCCAAGGAACACCGTACCAGTGGTGTTCACACGGTCGATCACCTGGTTGACTCGATTTGACTCCGGGTGCACGCCGGCCTCGACATTGCAGGTCGGCGTCCGATGAAAGCCGGTTGCAACTTTCTGTGCTGATGTGGCATTGGGCAACAGGTCACCGGCCAACTGCTCGATGGTGAACTGGTCAAACGGCATCCCGGAGTTGAAGGCGTCGATCACCCAGTCCCGATACGCCCAGCTGTCGCGCAACTGGTCGGCCTGAAATCCGTTCGAATCGGCATAACGCGCAAGGTCAAGCCAGCGCCGCGCCCACTTCTCCCCGTATTGCGGGTTGGCCAAGAGACGGTCAACCATCCGCCCGTACTCGCGCTCGCTCGGGTTGGCCAAAAAGTCATCGATCTCACCCGGTTGTGGCGGTCGCCCGATCAGGTCAAGGAACACACGACGGGCCTGCTGCTGCGGCTTGGCCGGGGTCGACATCGTCATGGCACGCCTGGCCAGGCGATCTATTATAAAGTGATCGATGGCGTTTGCGCCGTGCTGTGTCTTGGGCAAGCGCGGCAGCGCGGGACGAACCGCACGTTGGTAAGCCCAATGATCGCTGCCAGTGACCGTACATTCACCCCCAACCCACCAGACCCCAAAAAAGGAAATCACGGCTCCGAAAAATTGAACCTTGATGCCCTCTCGCATGGAGTGTCGCAACATCATCGTGATGACGAAAACCTAACGCTTAGAGCATTTTTTGCAAATGGAATCAAGGATGAGCCCGTGAAAACGGATGGGGAAATTTTCGGTAGAAAAAAAGAATCCAGCGGAGCCAGGTTGTTGATACCTGCAACCCCCCCGGGGATAATTCGAGCTGGCAATGTTAGAGTTTGTAGATATCCACGACAGCGCTTGCGAGCCCACGCCGTGCGGAACGCGAGGGAACATACTGATAAAACCTAGCCTGTCAACATTTTTTTAAAATAAAATGAAGTTTTTTAAAAGCGATTCCTGAATGAAAACCGGTCACTCCAGCGCTCTCGGAAGGTAGCCCACCGAGGTCTGGATGGAGTGGGTGCAGGAACACCCCGCACTCGTCTCCGGCGCAAGCAGCATTCCCCCTGCCGGGATCAACCCCAGCCAACATCCGCTACGGATCCCCTCAAACTGGCTGCGTTTGTTCGTATCAAGGTTCCACATACCGTGAAAGTAATGCCGGAAAAACATGCTGTGATTGCTTGCAGACATCGTGCCGCAGCCGCGCCGCTCAGGTAAATCATCGCGCAACTCCTTGCCGGTCTTCAGATCAAACGCCCACTGGTCGGAGTAAAACGTGTCGCCGATTACCACCGGGTGTTGCAGATGGCCGCTATGGTGATTCTTGCCCGCCACGTGGTGATCCTCCCACAGCAGGCTACCCGGCGGGACTAACGTTTGCTCGCCATCCTTTGCCTCCACCGGTTTCTCCGCGGCTGCAATGGCGTAAGTGTGAAAGTGCTTGTCTTTGTCAGTGCCAGTGGCCACGAGCGTGTCATTGGCATAAACCAGATATGTCATGTACTGCAACTTGGAGAAGTCGTGCGGGCGATCCCACTTCGACCGGCCGGTGCGAAGGTCCAGCGCAACGAGATGTTGGTCACCCAATTGCTGAATGGGCTGAATGCCTCCGGCCTTCTCAACAGCCACCGTGGCGCGACTCTCAATAAAATAAATAACCTCATCCCCTATGGTGATGGTCGAATTGACAATCGCCCCGCCGTTGTACTCCCAAGCGCGTTCACCGCTCTTCGGGTCGATCCCAAAAAGCCGGTCGCTGGTGACCCGACTAATGTCCGCCGAATCAAAATTCTCAAACCACTGCCCGTCATCACCGAGGTAAACCGTTCCTTTTTTCACCCGGCTGCCGATCAACATGCCGTCGGTCGCCGCTAGATAGGACCAATCATGATGTTCCCCATCGGAAACCGGGAAGCGCACCGCTCGTTCACCCGTAGCGCCTTCAATGCTGATGCAGTAGCGTCCCTGAACGAGATAAAGTTGATCCCCTGCCGCGACCATGTTGCTGCTGTCGCGCGGGATGTTGGCTCGGCGCATTTCCGGGCTGGAGAAGCTCCAGAGCACCGTGCCGTTGTAGGCGTCCAGCCCGAACAACATCCGATCGCCCTGCACAAAGAGACGGCCGTTGACCGACAGCGGTGCGGGATTGCGCGGACCTCGATCCGGCATTGGACGCGGGCCAGGTTCCCCCCACCACTTGACGCCCATCTCACCTTTCACGAGGTCGTCGCCGCTGCATGAGGTATTCTGGGCATTGCCGTATTGGTGCGTCCAGTCGCCGGCACCGGCCAGGGGCGGCCGCTCATGGACAAGCCAGCGCGCCTCCCCGTCATCGGACCGAACCAGACGACTCGCCGCCTGGCCAAGCCAACGCTGCGCTTGGCCAAGATTATCCGTTTGCCCAAGCACCAGCGTTCCGCCGGATGG
>CAJWPV010000101.1 GCA_913045395.1 uncultured Verrucomicrobiota bacterium
CTATGGCTTGGGCACGGATAATCGTGACATGCCGGCGTTCATCGTGTTGCCGGACCCGGGCGGCGGGCTCAAGGGCGGCCCGCCGGCTTGGGGCAGCGGTTTTTTGCCTGGCAGCTGCCAGGGCACGACGCTGCGTTCCGGCGCAAAGCCAATTTTGAATCTCCAACCGCAGCCTGGAATCAGTGCCCGTGGTCAGCGCCGCATTCTCGACTTGATCAGCCACCTCAACCATCACCACCTGGCAGGGCGCGATTTTGACGACCGGCTTGCCGCTCGCGTCAACGCCTATGAGCTGGCATTTCGCATGCAATCGGCCGCGCCGGAGATCGTTGACATCTCGCGCGAAACAGAGGCGACTCGGCGGCTGTACGGCATCGGTCAAAAGGAAACAAACGAGTTTGGCACGCGCTGTTTGTTGGCCCGGCGAATGGTCGAAAAAGGCGTGCGCTTCGTGCAACTTTACTCTGGCGACACGGGAGGCTGGGACGCGCACAAAGATGTCCTGCAAAACCACGGCAAGTACTGCCGCCGAACCGATCTGCCGATTGCCGGCCTGCTGAAGGATCTCAAGTCGCACGGCCTGCTGGACGACACGCTGGTGATTTGGGGCGGCGAGTTCGGCCGCATGCCGATGAGTGAGCAGGGCACTGGCCGCGACCACAACCCGTGGGGCTACTCGGTGTGGCTGGCCGGCGCGGGTGTGCACGGTGGCATGGCCTACGGCTCGACCGATCCCATTGGATTACGTGCTGAGCAAAACAAGGTGCACGTGAACGATCTTCACGCGACGATCCTGCACCTGCTCGGTTTTAACCATGAGCAACTGACCGTCTTTCACAACGGCCGTGACGAACGCCTTACCGATGTCGGAGGCAGAGTCGTCACCGACATCTTCGCGTGATGTTTCCCCGCTGTGCAGGCCTGTTGTTGCTGAGTTTGTCACTTGGCCAGGCAGAGGAGCCGGCGGCCATCGTCGAGCAGCCGATCACTGACGCGGACCGTGAGCACTGGGCATGGCGCCCGCTGGGCCAAGCGGTAATTCCGCGAGTCGAGTCGGCCAGGCGCCCAGCAAACCCGATCGATCATTTCATTCTCGAAAAGCTGGAGCTCAAAAGTTTGTCTCTTGCACCTGAGGCTGATCGACGCACGCTGATTCGCCGGTTGTATTTCGATCTCCTCGGCCTGCTGCCAAGCGCCGAGGCCGTTGTGACGTTTCGGGCGGATACCCGGCCGGATGCCTACTGGCGGTTGGTTGAGTCGCTGCTCGCTTCGCCGGCTTATGGCGAACGCTGGGCGCAACATTGGCTGGATCTCGCACGTTTTGCCGAGACGGACGGTTTTGAACACGACAAGGTTCGCCCCAACGCATGGCGCTACCGCGACTGGCTGATCCAAGCGCTGAACGCTGACCAGCCTTACGACGAGTTTGTGCTGCACCAACTCGCCGGCGACGAGGTGACACCCGCTGCTGCCGTGGGCACCGGCTTCCTGCTTGCCGGGCAGGACATGCCGGACATCAACCTGGCAGCCGAACGCCGTCACATGGTGCTCAATGAAATGACTTCGACAGTAGGCTCAGTCTTCCTCGGCCTAAACGTCGGCTGTGCGCAATGCCACGAACACAAATCAGACCCGATCAGCCAGGCTGATTTTTATCGACTGCGTGCGTTCTTCGAGAGCGCTCTGCAATTCAAGGAACAGAAAATTACCCTTGCAACTGGCGAAATCAACGGCCGCGTGATGCGCGTCTCAAGTGATAAACCTTTATCAACTCGGTTTGCGGTGCGCGGCGATTTTCGGCGACTTGGCCAAGTGATGAAACCGGCAGTGCCACGGATTGCGCTCGGTCAGGCCGGGAATACCCCGGCGACCAGTCGCACAGGCTTGGCCAAGTGGATGTCCGGTTCGCGCAACCCGTTGTTTCTTCGATCAGCGGTGAATCGGCTCTGGCAGTTTCACTTTGGAGAACCACTGGCCGGGACGCCGAACGACATTGGCCGTGCTAGCGAGAAACCAAGCCACCCGGAGTTGCTCGACTGGCTGGCTGCGGAGTTGCCCGGGCGGGATTGGAGCCTGAAGTCGATGCACCGATTGTTGCTCACCTCGGCGACGTACCAACAGGTGAGCCGGGGCGTGGGAAAAACATGGGACAGGCGCTTGGCGGCCGACCCGGACAACCGATTCTACTCGAGAATGAACCGGCGGCGGCTTGATGGCGAGTCGTTGCGTGACACTCTACTGGTAGTTGGCGGCTGGGCGACGCAGCGCACTGGCGGCCCCGGTGTGCGTCCGCCGTTGCCTCGAGAAGTAACCAGCACGCTGCTAAACAACCAATGGCCGGTCAGCACGAATAGGGAGGATCATCACCGGCGTAGCGTGTACCTCTTCGCCCGGCGTAACCTGCGCTACCCACTGTTCGACCTATTTGATCGCCCCGATGGCACAGCGTCGTGCGGACGTCGCAAGGAATCTACCACGGCGCCGCAGTCGCTGATCCTGCTAAACTCCAATTTCTCGCTGATGATGGCAAAGGCCCTAGCCGGCCGCTGCCGCTCTGTCTCAGCACCTGTCGACGAGTCCATCCGGCGAATGTACGACCTGTTGTTCCAGCGTGAGCCAAGCCGGGCGGAAGTCCGCCTGGCCAGGCAGTTCCTTTCGCAGCCAAGCGGTAGCGATGTTGAACCGCTCGCACAGCTTGGGCTCGCATTGATCAATCTCAACGAGTTCTTGTTCGTGGATTAGCGCGGGTTGATGTCATGGCCTGGAGCTGTTCGCTCGGGATTGGTAAATCAGCCCCGACCAGCATTGTCGTGGGGATGGTTTTTCCGTAGAGTTTCGCTTCCACACAAATGAAAGGCTGGACTGTTTTTTTTGTTTTTGCATTGGCTGGGCTGACGAGTCCCCAGGCCGCCGGGAAACCCAACATCCTGCTGATCATGGCCGATGATATGGGCTATGAAGCCTTGTCAGCGAACGGCAGTGAATCCTATAAATCACCGAACCTGGACAAGTTGGCCGCCCAGGGCATTCGTTTCACCAACTGTTTCGCCAACCCGATCTGCACCCCGTCGCGGGTGAAGATCATGACTGGGCTATACAACGTCCGTAACTACGTCAAGTTTGGCCTTCTTGATCGCGGACAAACCACCTTTGCCCATCAACTGAAGGCTGCTGGGTATACAACTTGCATTGCTGGTAAGTGGCAGTTGGGCATGCAGGCAGACTCACCGCAACACTTTGGTTTTGAGCAGTCCTGCCTCTGGCAGCATACGCGAAGCGGGCGATCCACTGAGAATGGTAAGAATATCGATCGACGTTTCGTAAATCCTCTGCTGGAGATCAACGGTAAGGAAAAGGACTACGTCAACGGCGAATACGGGCCACAGGTCTGCACTGACTTTGTCTGCGACTTCATCGACGAGAACAGGGAAAAGCCATTTCTGGTTTATTACCCAATGATACTCACACACTGCCCCTTCGATCCGACGCCAGATTCGACCGACTGGGATCCGAAGCGACTCGGTTCCACCACCTACAAAGGCGATCGCAACGACCCGCAGCGGCATTTTCGTGACATGGTCGCCTATGCCGACAAGGTTGTCGGACAAATTGTGGCGCAACTTGAGAAGTCCGGCGTTCGCGAAAATACGCTACTGATTTTCACGGGTGACAACGGCACCGACAAGCCGATTGTAACCTCGTGGAACGGCACGAAGGTGGTCGGACGCAAGGGCAGCATGACTGACGCAGGAACCCGCGTGCCGTTGATTGCCAGCTGGCCGGCCGGCATTAAGCAGCCTGGGCGTGTTGTTGATGATCTAGTCGAGTTCTCTGATCTGATGCCTACACTCTGCGAAGTCACGGGTGCCAACTTGCCATCTAACTATCCGGGCGACGGTTCCAGCATTGTTCCTGTACTTCAAGACAATGCGAGCGTTCGCAAGAAGGACTGGATTTATATCTGGTACTCGAGGTCAGGTCATCCGGACCTAGGTCAGGTCATGGTTCGCAACAAGCAGTATTCTCTCCTGGCTAAAGCAGACGGCAGCGATGCCAGTCTGACTCGCTATAAGGGGCCTTTTAATGGGGAGAAACTTAAGGACTCCATACTTTTGGAACCGGAGCAGGCCGTAAAACAACAGTTCGAGACCACGCTCGCGAGACTCGCGAAGACCCGCCTTTTAAGTGTCAGCAATGAGATTCGAATCAAGATGCGGAAGGCCAGCAAGAACAAGAAGTAAGCCGTGAATCCGGTTCCCTACCTTATCTTGTTTTGCATGGTCAAGGTGGCGTTTGGCCAGGCGCAAGGTGCCGAGTCAGGCAGCGATCAGTTTAGCGGGCCGGATTTTCAGGCATTGGTTCGCAAGGCCGATCCGCTTGGCGCCGGTGAAAGCCTGAAGGCGTTCGATGTCCCGGATGGCTTCCGGATGGAACTGGTCGCGGCCAGCCCGGACATTGGCCAGCCGATGAATCTTGCCTTTGATGAGCGCGGCCGGCTGTGGGTAACGAGCACGCTCGAATATCCGTACCCTGTGCCGCTCGGCCAACCGGGGCGCGATACGATCAAAATCCTAGAGGACACCAACGGTGATGGCGCCTTCGACCAACTTTTCACCTTTGCCGATGGCCTCAACATCCCGACCGGGATTTATCCTTACAAGGACGGCGCGATTGCCTGGAGCATTCCGAACATCTGGTTTCTGCGCGACACCGACGGTGACGGCAGAGCGGATAAGCGCGAGAAACTGTACGGGCCGCTAGGCTACGAGCGTGACACGCACGGCATGCATTCATCGTTCACGCGCGGGCTCGATGGCTGGCTACATCTCACGCACGGATTCAACAATAATACCACCGTCACAGCCGCCGACGGCTCGAGTATCACGATGAATTCCGGCAACACGTACCGCGTTCAGCCGGATGGCTTAAGCGTCGAGCAGTTCACCTTCGGGCAGGTCAACCCGTTTGGCATGTGCCTCGATGCGTTTGGTAACTTTTACACCGCCGACTGCCATAGTTCGCCGATCTACCAATTGATTCGCGATGCCTATTACCCGAGCTTCGGCAAGCCTCACGACGGCATGGGCTTTGCGCCATTGGTCATCGGGCACAACCACAACTCCACCGGCCTGTGCGGCATTGTGTTCAACCAGGACAATCATTGGCCGGCGGAATTCAGCGACAATATTTTCGTCGGCAACGTCATCACCAGCCGCGTCAATCGCGACCGGGTTGATTGGCTCGGCAGCAGCCCAAAAGGTACAGAACTGCCCGACCTCGTGCGAACCAGCGACCCGTGGTTCCGGCCGGTCAATTTGCAGTTCGGCCCGGACGGCGCACTGTACATCGCCGATTTTTACAACCGCATCATTGGCCACTACGAGGTGCGCCTCGACCACCCCGGTCGCGATCGCAAGACCGGTCGCATTTGGCGCTTGGTGTACGACGCTCCGCAAGGAGAGCGCCTGGCCAAGCCGGTCAACCTCCCCGAAGCCAAGCTTGCCGAGGCGATCGCCGAGCTGAGCAGCTCACTGCTGGCCCGTCGAATGACCGCCACTGACTATCTTGCCGATGACGTTGGTCAACGCGCCGCCGCGCCGCTTAGAGAGGCGATGGCCAAGCCGGCCGCCGCGCCGGAGCTTAAAGCGCACGGTGCGTGGGTGCTGCAACGTGTTGGTCAACTGGATGAGGCCACCTACTTGCGTTTGGCCAAGGACGAGTCGGAGCTTGTCCGGGTTCATACCCAGCGCATTGCTGGCGCCCGAAAAAAATGGTCAACAAAAACCAAGTCGATGGTACTGGCCGGCTTGGGCGATGTCTCACCGCAGGTCCGCCGTGCTGCCGCCGATGCGCTGGCCCGGCGGTCGAACCCCGGTCATGTTCGACCGTTGCTGGCTGCGCTTGGCCAGACGCAGGCACTGGACGGGCATCTTCGCCACGCGCTGCGCATTGCGCTGCGAAACAACCTCCACGCTGTTGATGATCCTGCTAA
>CAJWPV010000102.1 GCA_913045395.1 uncultured Verrucomicrobiota bacterium
AGAACATTTCAGAGCACATCGACGTGTACGGCGCCGACAACGACCAACGCCTCACCGGTCTTCATGAAACGCAGTCAATAGACAAGTTCAGTTACGGAGAATTTGACCGTGGCGCATCCATCCGCATCCCCGTGGCCACAATCCAGAACGAATGGAAGGGTCGCCTCGAGGATCGCCGCCCGTCGTCCAATGGCGACCCGTACAAGATCGGGGCGATTGTCATCAAGACCACTAAGAAGGCCCTCAGCTAAAGGCGGCTTCGTTACCTTTAAACCTAAGACCGGCGAACAATCGCCGGTCTTTTTTTGTGGTCCATGCATCCCATCCCGCTGCTTGGCCAAGTGCTTGTTCCCTGGCCGTCAATTACCTTGAGCAACAGTGTCAATCAGGCGAACCGCGATCACGACCGACAGCAAAAGCAGGAGGAACCCTGAAACACGTGAAAACCGGACGAGCGTTTTGTCGGAGAAGCGGTTTCGCACCCTTGCACTGCCAAATACGAGTATCAAGAACCAGGCAGCAATGCCCAAGCCGGCACCGGCGACGCAGGACATGCGGCTTTGCCATTCCGACTGCAATGTCCCGTTAGCCAGCAGCACCGCCGAGATCATGATCCAGAACAGGAGCACGTTGGGGTTCACCAGCACCCGGACAAAGCCGGTCCAAAACATGGTGTGGGGATGCAGTCGCTGCTCAATCATGCGGGCGCGCTTGCCCTGCACGATCACAGTGTCTGTCATCAGGTACCGAATTCCAAAAAAGGTCACCGCAAGAAAACTGATCAACTCCACCGTTGCACGGAGCGTGGAATCCTCAAACAGGTTGGCAAATCCGCCAAAGGCAATGACGCAATAAATCATCTCCATCAGCAGCGCGCCAACCGCGATGATTAGCGCCCGTGTCCGCCCAGTGTGGATGCCCTCCTCCATGATGGCGACGTTGATCGGCCCCACCGGCACCGCGCACACAAAACCGGTCAATGCCCCCGCACCGACGGCCAACAGATAGTCCATAGGACTCATTTGCAGGCGGCACCGGGCTTATTCGTCGTCAAAGTCTTCCTCAATTTCCCTCCTCAGTTTTCGTGACAAGCGAGGTCGCACAAAGCCGTAAACCAGATACGACGTGAAGATCAGCGGCAGCACGATTGGCACGAGGTATTTCCACAAAAAAACAAAGCAGGCCACCACCACCACGGCGGCAACAAACTTCGTAAACGGTCGGCGCGACCGAAAATCCAGCTTTTTGAACGACGGGTACTTGACCTCGCTGACCATCATCACCGAGAGAAATACCAGCAACACCAGCAACACCCAACGCCACGAGCTGGTGGGCAAATTTTTCTCCTCCAGCCAGACCAGAAACATCGTCAACGATGCCACCATCGCAGCCGAGGCCGGGATGGGAAACCCGAGAAACTCCGTGGTGTGCCCGGAGTTGGGCATCGCCGAGAGGCAATTGTAGCGAGCCAACCGCAGTGCGCCACACAGCAGATAGACCGATGCCACTACCAAGCCAAGCCTCTCAATTTCAACGTTAAAGTCGTGTAGGATCACCCTCTGCATCAGAAACGCCGGAGCGGCTCCAAATGAAATGATATCCGCCAGCGAGTCGAACTGAAGCCCGAATGAGCTTTCCTTGCCAACCAATCGCGCAATCCTCCCATCCAGTCCGTCGAACACAAATGCCCCCAAAATCAGCCAGAGGGCATTCTTGATATTATCAATGTCTGCGACACTGAAAACCGCTCCCTCCGAACCGGGAACCACCTGCACGATGAACGTCAGCGCGAGAAACCCGCACAGCAGGTTGCCCGCAGTCATCAGGTTGGGGAGAAAATAAATGTGCAACCGCTCCCCGTTGGCGGATGTGGCCGGCAACGGTTCTGGTGTTTCGTCGCTCACGATGCTGCAGAAGCCTCGCTGGAATGCACACGATCCTTCCAGACGTAACGGAACATCGCCGTGCGCAGCGCCGCGGTCAACGGAATGGCCAGCACGCCGCCCATGATGCCCCCCAGAAGGGTGGTGCCCACCATTACGGCGACAATGATCGTGAGTGGATGCAGCCCTACCCGGTCTCCGATGATCTTGGGCGAGATGAACAGGCCCTCCATGGCCTGCACCGCCGCAAACACAACCAGGACGAGAACCGGCTTGAGCCAGCCGTGGTCCGGCACGAATTGAATCATCGATAGGACGAACGCCGGGATGATGCTCAACGCCACCCCGAGATACGGGATGATGCTCAGCAACCCGGCCATAACACCCAGCAGGATCGCGTATTCTAGGCCGATCACCAGAAAACCGGTCGTGAGCAGCGCCCCCACGCACATCGCCACCAGCACCTGGCCGCGGAAAAATACAATTAGGCAGTCGTTGATAGAGTGCAGCACAAACACAATCTCCTCCTTGACCCGCGACTCGTGCACCGGCAGATAATCGGTCCAGTTCTGCTTGATGCCCCGTTTCTCGAGCAGGAAGTAAAACACATACACCGGCACCAGGGCCAAGCCGGCCAGGAAGCCAAACAACGACATGACTTTCTTCAACTGCTCCAGCCCCCAGGCCGATATTTTCGCCACGGCATCAACCATGAACTCCCGCATCTTATCGTTGGTCACACCGACATTCTTCATCCACTCCTGCGGCATCTCGAACCAGACCGGCTTGGCCGGTGCACCCGTGGACGTGTTGGTCGGCTTGGCGGGATCGCCCGTATTGACGATCGAACTCACGCTTACCTGAAACTTCTTGGCTTGTTTCGGGAACTCTGTCGTGAGTTCGTTCACCTGCGAAATCAACGACGGCACCACCGACGCCACCACTCCCCCCACCAGTAGCACAGCGATACAGAAAACCAGAATAATCGCATTCTGGCGCTTGAAGCCGCGTTTCTTCTGGAACCAATCAACAATCGGGTCGAGCAAATAGGCGATGATCCCGGCAATCGCCAGCGGGATCAGCACCGAGGACAGCGCATTGACCACCCACCCCACCCCAAGAGTCAACAGGGCGATTAGCGCCAGCAGAACCCCCACCGCCAGCGCCGTCACCGAGGTCCAGAGGATCTTGGCCTGCTTCTCGGTTGGTGGAGGGTATGCCATGGGAACTTATTCCTGCCCCAGTTCGACGGCCCGCTCCGTCGCCGAGCGCACGGCGTTGATGAGCGCATTGCGCACGCCGCCCTCCTCGAGTTCGTGCACGCCTTCAATCGTCGTGCCGCCCGGGCTGCAAACCATGTCCTTGAGCTCGCCGGGATGCTTGCCGGTCTCGAGCACCATCTTCGCTGCGCCGAGCATTGTCTGCGCGGCCAACCGGGTGGCGATGTCGCGCGACAGACCCGCCGCCACGCCGCCATCGCTCAATGCCTCGATGATCGTGTAGCCGTACGCCGGCCCGCTGCCGCTCAAGCCGGTCACCGCGTCGATCAGGCTCTCCTTAACCTCGTAGGCCACACCGACGGCACACAGCAGCCGCTTCACCAACTCGCCGTCGTCTGCCGTTGCCGCTTGGCCAAGCGCGTAGCCGCAGGCGCCCTCGCCAACCAGTGCCGGCGTGTTGGGCATTACGCGCACCACCCGCGCGAGTCCACCGCACGCCTCGTCGAGCTTGGCCAGGCGCACGCCGGCCAGGATAGAAATCACGAGATAGCTCCCGTCAAACTGGTCACGCACCGTCTCTGTCGCCTCGTCGAGTTGATGCGGCTTGAATGCCAAAAAAATAACCTTGGCCTTGGCCAGTACTTCAGCGTTTGAATCAGTCGTTTCGCAACCGACCGCCTGGCCGAAAGCCTTGCGCCCGGTCGGAACCGGATCACTGGCGATAAGGTTCTCCGGCGCAACCAAGCCCGAGTCGACGAAGCCTCTGGCCAGGGCGGCCGCCATTTTGCCAGCGCCAATGAACCCGATGATGGGCGTCTCATTCACGCACGATCCATATCAAATTTCTTCCCTGTCGTAAAGATAAATTACCCGTGTGCGTCACCGTCCCAGCCTTGCTTTCAGTCCGGCCAACTTGTCAGCGTACCGCCTGGCCAGGCGTTCGAGTTCGTCCCAGTTCTCACCGGCGATAATCTCCTTTTTCAACAAGGCTGAGCCGGTGCCCAGGGCCACCGAGCCGGCGGCGAGAAACGCATCCATCGTATCAAGATTCACTCCACCGGTGGGAATGATTTTCAGGTGCGGCAGTGGCGCGAGTAGCGACTTGATATAGCCAGGGCCAAGCGTGTCGGCCGGGAATATCTTGATGAAATCCGAGCCGGCCTCGTACGCCGCCTGCGCCTCGGTCGGCGTGTAGGCGCCCATCATCACCGGCCGGTCCAACGCATGCGCCGCCTCAATAAGCGACGGCCGGACGACCGGGCTGACGATGTACTTCGCCCCGGCGTCGATCGCCGCCCGGCAGGTGTCATCGTCGATCACCGTTCCGACGCCGAGCAGGATCTCGTCGCCAAGCTCGCGATCGATCGTCCGGACGGCCTCGAGCGCGTTGGGGATGCTCATTGTCAACTCCACCGCCCGGATGCCTCCACCGACGAGGGCCTTGGCCAACGGCAGCGTCCACTCGGGTCGGGGCACGCGCACGATGGCCACCAGTCCCTCGGCCTCGATCCCCGAGACAATCTTCTCCCGGTCGTTCACTTGGTTTTCTTGAACCACTTGGCGTCGGCCTTGTTGTTGTGCTTCACCGAGTCAAGCCGTATTGTGAACGAGGCAAACGCCGGCTCCTCAAACTCGAGCGTATGCGGAATCTGCACTCCGTCCACTTTTTTGTAGTCACGAAAAATCACGTTGGTAGTCACCTCCTGCCCTTGCATCTCGGCGGTGGAGGCAACACCAGCGACGAGAGCCCTGTCGTGTGGCATCAAAATAGAACGTGTCCGCCGCCACGGCTGCGTAACGCTTGATTGTCATTTTCATCCGGGCAGCGGCAGTCTGTGGCTTGACGGGCGGTTTGGCAATGAACTTCGCGCTTGTAAGCCGTCCGCAAAACAAGTAGGAAATCCGGACCGGGTAACGGTGTTGGGTGCATATCATGGAGCTCGCTGATTTTCTCACCAAGGAACAGGTTGTCACAGACTTGAAAGCCTCCGATCGCTGGGAGGCAATCGAGGAACTGATTGGTTTGCTGGTCGATAGTGGACAGATCAAACCCGACCACCGCGAGGCGATTGTCTCCATCGTCAAGAAACGCGAGACCTCGATGAGCACCGGCATTGGCTTCGGGATCGGCATCCCGCATGCCTCGAGCGACCTGATCGACAACGTCACCGGCGCGTTTGGCCGCAGCAAGGACGGTGTGAATTTTGATGCGCTCGACAACCAGCCGGTCAACCTCGTGATGCTCTTCCTCGTGCCGCAGGGCCAATTCCAAAAACACCTACACACGCTGGCCAAGATCGCGAAGATGCTGCACAAGAAAGAATTCCGCAAGTCACTCGAGGAGGCCGAAGATGCGGCGGAGATGTACCAGATTATCCGCAGCTCGCAAGAGAGCTAAGCCGGTGCCATTTTCCCATTCGGCCAAGCCGACTTATCCCCGCTTGGCCAAGCGACACGAATCGTGATCCATCTCGTCCTACAGGAAAAACTACAACAAGCTGTCCTCAAGCTCATGCCTGGGGCCGACGTCTCGAGCGTCCTTGTCCGGCCCTGCCCTGAGCCGAAGTTTGGCGACTACCAAACCAACGCACTCATGGGCTTGGCCAAGCGCGACCAACTAAAGCCGCGTGAACTCGCCGCCCAGGTTGTCGAGCAGCTCGACGTCGCTGATTGCTGCGAACCGGTTGAGATCGCCGGACCGGGTTTTCTTAATTTCCGGCTCAAGACCGAAGCTCTCTCCGCCGCCCTCATCAGCGCCGCCAATGGCGAGCATCTGTTTTGCCGCGCTACCACCGAGCCGCGTACCATCGTCATCGACTACTCATCGCCTAACGTGGCCAAACCGATGCACGTCGGCCACATCC
>CAJWPV010000103.1 GCA_913045395.1 uncultured Verrucomicrobiota bacterium
CAGCGCATCATTGTGCGTCCCGGCAAATGGCCCAGCCACGCCGAGACCACCGGGTAGGTCGGGCAGTGGTTTCCACTCGAGTTTGTCGTCAGCGGCCGACAGAGAGGTTGCGCTCAACGTCAGCAGGGCGGTGATTCGGAGAAACATGGCTGTGAGAATCCGTTTTTCCAAACGGCTGGGCATCATGTTGTCCCAGCTTGACCAAGGCGAGGCCAAACCAAGCACTTGAGTAGGCGTTTTTTAGCGGAAAAAAAATTGAAAAACGGGTAAAAATATGGTCTGTTTTTGCCTACCGTTAAATGGGTGGGCGATGATAGGCGCCCACACAGCTGAACAACTACGGGGAAAACATGATGATACAGAGGTTTTTGCACGGAATCATGGTGGTGTTGCTCCTGGGGGTGGCGAGTGTCAACGCCGAGGAGGTTAAGCCAAAGAAGGTCAGTTTTTACAGCGACATCCGCCCGATTTTTCAGGGCCAATGTCACGGCTGTCATCAGCCTGCCAAGGCCAAGGGCGAGTACGTGATGACGACCTTCAAGCAGTTGCTAAAGGGTGGGGAGAGTGAGGAAAAGGCGCTCGTGCCGGGCAAGCCGGACGAGAGTCACCTGATCACGCTCATTACCCCGATCGACGGTGAGGCGGAGATGCCGCAAAAGGATGACCCGCTTCCCGCGGAGCAAATCGCGATGATCACCCGTTGGGTTGCTGAGGGTGCGACTGACGACACGCCGGCGAGCGCCAAGCAACGCTACGACAAGGACAACCCACCGGTGTACAGCTTGCCGCCGGTCATCTCGTCGATCGACTATTCGCCGGACGGCACAGTGATCGCCGTTGCCGGATATCACGAGGTACTGCTGCACCACGCTGACGGTTCCGGCTTGGCCGGCCGCCTCATTGGCCTGTCGGAGCGCGTGCAAAAGGTGAAGTTTTCCAACGACGGCAAAAAGTTGGCCGTGGCTGGGGGGCTGCCAGCTCGATCGGGAGAGATCCAAATCTGGAATGTCGGGAGCAAGAAGTTGTCGATGTCGATCCCGGTTGGGTATGACACTGTTTACGGTGTGAGCTGGTCACCCGACAACTCAAAGGTGTCCATCGGTCTGCCGGACTCGACCGTGCGTGCTTTCGATGTGAAGAGCGGCAAGCAGGTTCTCTTCAAGGACAGCCACGACGATTGGGTGCTCGACACGGTTTGGAACAACAAGGGCGATCACCTCGTCTCGGTCGGCCGCGACATGGCGGTGAAGTTGACCGAGGTGGCGACGCAGCGATTCGTTGACAACATCACCTCGATTACGCCGGGCGCGCTCAAGGGCGGTATTCACGCTATTACGGTTCACCCAAAAAAGGAGGAAGTGCTGGTGGGTGGCTCGGACGGGGTGCCGCAGGTTTTCAGGCTGACGCGTGTGACCAAGCGTGTGATCGGCGACAACTCGAACCTAGTGCGCAAGTTCCCGCCGATGCCGGGGCGTATTTTCGGTCTCGATTTTGCGCCGGACGGCAAAAAGATCATTGCCGGCAGCAGCTACAATGGCACCGGGTCGGTTCACCTTTATTACTCTGACTATGACAGCAGCGTGAATGACGCGCTAAAAAAAGCGTTCGAACGTCCATTGGATGGAAACTCCAAAAAGCTTTCAGCCGAGTATCACACCAAGGAGGTGAGTTTACTTGCCAAGGTCTCGTTGGGTACGTCGGTTTTTACGACTGCATTCAGTCCAGACAGCGAGACGGTGGCGGTTGGCGGTGCCGACGGGGTAATTCGCTTGTACGACAGCCAATCGCTCGGTTTAAAGCGCGCCTTCCTGTCCGTCCCGATGGCAAAAGAAAAATTGCCGGAAGTCATCGCGTTGGCTGTTGAACCGCAGGAGATCCAGCTTAATGGCAAGTTTGACTATACTCAAATGCTGTTGACAGCGGTGAAGGCAAACGGTGAGAGCTACGACGCCTCACGTGACTTCTCCTTCAAGGTTGATTCCGATGTGATCAAGGTAAGCAAGACTGGCATGGTGGAACCGGTGAAGGACGGCGAGGCCAAGCTTCAAATTATTCACAGAAACCAGAAGAGCTCGCTGACGGTTCGCGTGGCTGGCATGAGTGGCGACTTCAAGCCGGACTATGTGCGCGATGTGATGCCAGTACTGTCGAAACTCGGTTGTAACGCCGGCACCTGTCACGGCTCCAAGGACGGCAAGAACGGCTTCAAGCTATCGCTACGCGGGTACGATCCAATTTACGACATGCGTGCTTTTACCGACGACCTGGCCAGTCGCCGTGTGAACATTGCCGCCCCGGACAACAGCCTGATTCTTCTAAAGTGCTCCGCCGCTGTGCCGCATGAAGGCGGCCAGTTGACGAAGATGGGTGAGAACTACTATGAGATTCTAAAGGCATGGATTTCCGATGGAGCCAAGCTTGACACCGGTTCGGCGCGAGTCGCCAGCATTGAGTTGTTTCCAAGGAACTCGGTCGTGCAAAAAACCGGTGACAAACAACAGATGCGCGTTATCGCCACCTACGCCAACGGTGACAAACGCGATGTCACCGCCGAGTCGTTTATCGAGACCGGCAACTCCGACATCGCTACGACCGACAAGACCGGCTTGGTGACCACCGCGCGCCGCGGTGAGGCGCCGATGCTGGCCCGATACGAGGGTGCATACGCCTCAACCATTGTGTCTGTTATGGGGGATCGTTCCGGGTTCGAGTGGAAGGATATGCCGGCCAATAATAAGGTTGATGAATTTGTCGCCGCGAAGCTGAAGCGGACCAAGACACTCCCGTCCGGACTGGCCTCGGACGAGGAGTTTCTGCGCCGGGTGTACCTTGATCTGATAGGGTTGCCGCCCAGCTTAGAGGAGATGGGCAAATTTATTGCGGACAAGCGCGACTCCAAGGACAAGCGCGACGAATTAATCGACCAACTGGTGGGCAGCGGTGATTATATTGACCACTGGACCAATAAGTGGGCTGACCTGCTTCAGGTCAACCGCAAGTTCCTCGGCACCGAGGGCGCTGCGCAGTTTCGCAAATGGATTCGCACCGAGGTCGCCAACAATACGCCTTATGATGAGCTTGCCCGCAAGGTGATTACCGCCTCTGGTTCCAACAAGGAAAACCCGGCTGCCTCCTACTTCAAGATTTTGCGTGAACCGGCCAGAATCATGGAAAATACGACGCACTTATTTTTGGCTACACGCTTCAACTGCAACAAGTGCCACGACCACCCGTTCGAGCGCTGGACACAGGATCAGTACTATGAGACCACCGCCTACTTTGCCCGGTTAAGTTTGAAGAAGGATGACAAGTCAGGCGACAAGCGCATCGGGGGTACGGCGGTCGAGGGGGCCAAGCCGTTGTACGAAATCATTTACGATCGTAATGAA
Organism: uncultured Verrucomicrobiota bacterium; assembly: GCA_913045395.1. Taxonomy (GTDB): domain Bacteria; phylum Verrucomicrobiota; class Verrucomicrobiia; order Limisphaerales; family UBA1096; genus UBA1096. The sequence continues at coordinate 3,390 of CAJWPV010000103.1, forward strand.
GGTGAGACGAAGCATGACCGTACCGGTGCCGTGACCGCTCCGGCCTTTCCTTTTGAGACGGTTCATAAAGCTCCCGAGAAGGGCAACCGCCGGCAAAACTTTGCCGCGTGGTTGACGGCTCCTGACAACGAGTATTTCGCCAAGAGCTACGTGAACCGTCTTTGGGGCTACCTGACAGGCACCGGAATTATTGAGCCGATTGATGATATCCGTGCTGGCAACCCGCCAACGAATCCCGAGCTACTGGACTGGTTAACAGGGCAATTTGTTGACAGCGGTTTCGATGTGCGGCATTTGGTGAAAATAATCACCAAGTCGCGCACGTACCAGTTAAGTGTAGAGGTAAACAAGTGGAACGAGGATGATGCTATCAATTATTCGCACGCCAAGGCGCGTCGCCTGCCTGCCGAAGTGTTGCTTGACACCATTTATCGCGTGACCGGTACGCCCATCAAGTTCCCCGGCGTGCCAGAGGGCATCCGTGCCGCGCAGTTGCCAGATGTTGGTGTGAAATTAGCAGATGGCTTCCTCGGCAGTCTCGGTCGCCCAGCACGCGAGAGCGCCTGCGAGTGCGAGCGTTCAAGTGGCCTGCAGCTAGGCCCGATCATGTCGCTAGTCAGCGGTCCAACGGTGGACGATGCGATTATTTCCAGCGACAACGCCATCGCCAAGCTCGTTGCAGCCCAGGCTGACAATGAGAAAATGATCGACGAGTTGTTCCTGCGCGTGATCAACCGTCACGCCACCCCAGGTGAAGTCGAGGCAGCCAAGCGGACGATCACAGACGTCAAGGCCGAGCATAACGTTGCACTCGATCAATTGGCCAAGTTTGAGAAGAAAATTGAGCCGCGCGAAGTGCAGCGTGCCAAGGCGCGTCAGGAGTCCATTGACTTGGCAAAGACCAAGCTTGAGGCTTACGAGATGGAGATAGCCCCCCGCGAGGCTGATGCGGACCGCAAGCAAAAGGAGCGCATCGCCAAGGCTGAGACAGCGCTCGAGGAATACAACAACGGCTTGGCCAAGCGCTTGGCCATGTGGGAGGAAACTGCCGCCAAGACCACACGGTGGACGGCCGTTGAGCTGGGAGAGCTCAAGGCGACTAACGGTTCTAAGCTGGAGAAACGCGATGGTGGCATTGTGTTTGCCAGTGGCAAGCTTGAGCGGACGGTTTACACCGTTAACGCTGATACCAGGCTGAGTGGCATCACTGGTGTTCGGCTGGAGTTGCTTTCCGACGACAAGCTGCCGAAGAAGGGCCCGGGTCGCAACGACGACGGTAACTTTGTCCTCACTGAGCTCGACCTGAAAGCCATTTCCACCGGCAAGGGACAGGGGCGCAAGTCCACCAAGGTGGAATTCAAGGAAGCCAAGGCGGATTTCAGCCAAAAAGACTTTGACGTCAAAAAAGCCGTCGATGGAAAGGTGGATAACAGCGGTTGGGCAACACATCCAAAAGAGGGCACCGACCGCACTGCGATCTTTATCCCGAAGGAGAAGTTCGGCGCCGAGGGTGGCTCGCGTCTGATCTTCACGCTCAACCAGAATTACAACAGCAAAAAGCACTCGATCGGTAAGTTCCGCCTGCTCGTTACCACAGACGAAAAAGTGGAGATGGGCCACCCGTCAGACATTGGCGTGATCCTAGCGCTCGCCGGGGACAAGCGCAGTGATGAGCAGCTCAAGCGGATCACAGACTATTTCAAGTCGGTGGACAAGGATCTCGCGGCCAAAACCAAGGAACTGGCCGAGGCGAAGAAGCCGCGGCCCGTGGATTCTAAGCTCAAGGGATTCAAGGATGGCCTGGCCAAGGCCGAGCAACCGCTCACGATCGACCCGACACTGGCGGAGTTGCGCCGTGCTAGGGACTTGAGCGGGAAACAACAAGAAAGCATCCGCTTGACCGCCGCGCAGGACATCGCCTGGGCGTTGATTAACAGCCCAGCCTTTCTTTTCAACCGTTGACACGCCACAGAAAAATGTTAGATTTCGCGAAACGAGATTTTTGAGGTGAAAAAATGATCACGATACCAGGAGAACTAGGCAAGGACTTGTGCGATCCACACTTGAAGGTGACCCGTCGCGACCTGCTGCGCATTGGCGGCTCGAGCATGCTAGGCCTCGGCTTGGCCAACATGTTCAAGCTTCAGGCGATGGCGGCTAGTTCCGGGCATGTGGGTGGCCCCGGCTGGGGTAAGGCCAAGCACGTCATCCTCTGCTATTTGCAGGGCGGCCCGAGCCATCTTGACTTGTGGGATCCAAAACCGGATTCACCCGAAAATGTCCGCAGCATTTTTAAGCCGATCCCGACGAAGATCCCCGGAATCAATTTTACTGAGATCATGCCCAAACTGGCGAAGGTCAACGACAAGATGACCATGATCCGCTCAATGGGCTATACGCCCAACGGCCTGTTCAACCACACGGCGGCCATCTATCAGATGATGACCGGCTACACGACTGACAAGGTCAGCCCGTCCGGCCAGCTCGAGCCGCCTAGCCCGAAGGACTTCCCGAATTTTGGATCGCAGATCATCAGGCTCAAACCGCCGACCGAGCC
>CAJWPV010000104.1 GCA_913045395.1 uncultured Verrucomicrobiota bacterium
GGGTGTTGCCGACGATGCCGGCGTCGGTCTCGACCGCGATAGAGTCTGCCGGCAGCATTGGTTCGCCCGCGACCGGCGGATGCACGTGCAGCGAGGCCACGCGGCCGCGCGGCTGATTTTCTGGATGGGCTGCCACGCGGCGGAGTGTGGAGGCAAAGCCGCCCGGGCGCAACCGGCGAGAGTCGTGGCGTTAGTTGAGGATGCGGTTGCCTTCGGAAAGGAAAATGCCCTTGAAATTCATCTCTAGCGCCTGTGGGTTCGTGGCTTTCTCGAGGGCCTCTTCCTTGGTGATGATGTCGTCCTTGACCAGTTGGAACAGGGACTGGTTGAAGTTTTGCATGCCATCGTCGGTGCCGGTCTCGATGGCAACGTGGAGTTTCTCGAGGCGGTTCTCGTTGATCAGCTTGGAGATAGTTGGTGTGTTGATCATGATCTCGATGGCGGGAATGACGTTGCCGTCCTTGCGCACGGTCATGCGCTGACAGATGATGGCCTTGAGGGTTCCTATCATCTGCTTGCGTACTGACTCGCGTTCATCAGCGGGAAAGAAATCAAGCACACGGGAGATGGATTGCGGCGCATCGATGGTGTGCAGGGTGGACAGGACCAGATGGCCGGTGTCGGCCGCGCTCATCGCGGCGCGGAAGCTGATGGCATCGCGCATCTCACCGACCATGATCACGTCGGGATCCTGACGCATGACATGCTTGAGGCTGTGCTCATACGATGGCGTGTCGAGGCCGATTTCACGCTGCTCGATGATGCAGTTGTTGTCTTTGAAGACGTACTCGACTGGATCTTCTATGGTGATGATGTGTCGCTTTTGAGTGGTATTGATGTGATCGATCATCCCGGCGAGCGTGGTGGACTTCCCGCAGCCGGTTGTCCCGGCCACCAACACGATGCCCCGGTGCTCCTCGGCGATAGACTTGATGACCTCCGGCAGGCCTAGGCTGTCGATTTCAGGAACCTCAGCAATGACGTAGCGCATGGCGAGGCACCATTTGCCGAGATGTTGATAGCAGTTCGTCCGGAATCTGCCAATTTCGGGAACGTGATAGGAAAAGTCGATTTCCCGGTCGTCATTCAGTTTCGTTTTGAACTGCTGGGGAACAATGTTGTCGATGACGTTGCCCAGCCATTGCTCGTCCGGTTGCTGGTTCATCTCGGCCTCCACCAACTGGCTGCTGATGCGGTACACCACTGGTGCATCCGGCTTGATGTGGACGTCGGAAGCCCCACCTTCCACCGCGGTCTTCAGTATTTTGTGAAACAATTCCATCTCAATAGGGCGTGGGAGACAATCAGGAAAACTGCGGCCCGGCAAGCGTCAAAACAGCGCTTGGCCAAGCGGAGGGTTACCATTCAATAACGGCCGCGCCCCAGGTCAGCCCGGCGCCAAAGACGAGTAGCAGGATCAGGTCGCCGCGTTTCACTTGCCGCTGCTCGACGGCTTCGTCCAGGGCGATGGCCACCGAGGCGGCGGAGGTGTTGCCGTAGCGCTGCAAATTGCTAAAGACCTGCTCTTCATGGGCACCCAAGCGGTCGCCCACGGCCTTGAGGATGCGCATGTTGGCCTGATGCGGGATGATGCACTTGATGCTGTCAATCTCAAGTTCGCATCGGGCCAGGGCCTCCCGGGCGGCGGTGGCCATCGCCGTGACGGCGTTCTTGAATACCTCCTGCCCGTCCATCCTGAGATAGTGCAGTCGGTCGGAGATGGATTGGCTCGAGGCAGGATGCAGACATCCACCGCCCGGCTGAGAGAGGATCGAAGCCTTCCGCCCGTCGGCCCCCATGCAGGCGGTCAGCAGGCCGTGCGTGTTTTCGCGGTTTTGCAGCACGGCGGCTCCCGCACCGTCGCCGAAAAGCACGCAGGTGTTGCGATCCTCCCAGTCGACGATGGAGGAAAGTTTCTCCGCGCCGATCACCAGCACGGTGTCGTACGTGCGGGACATGATGAACTGCTGCCCTATCTCGAGCGCGTAAACGAACCCGGAGCAGGCCGCCTCGATGTCGAAGGCCGCCGCATTGTGCGCGCCGAGTTTTTCCTGCACGAGACAGGCCGTGGCGGGGAAGGGCATGTCCGGCGTGATGGTTGCCAGGATGATCAAATCGACATTGGCGGGATCGACCTCCGCCCGGTCGAGGGCGCGCTTCGCCGCCCAGGTGGCCATGTCGGAGGTGTACTCGTCGTCAGCGGCGATGCGGCGTTCCCTGATGCCGGTGCGCGTGGTGATCCACTCGTCGGTTGTGTCCACCAATTTCTCGAGGTCAGCATTGGTCAGCACTTTTTCCGGCACGTAGGAGCCGACGGCGGAAATTGAGCAGGTGCGCCCAACGAAGTCGTGCTCGGCACGCGGATTCTTGATCGCGGGATTAGTCATGCCTTTGCAACGACCGGCTCCAGCTTGGCTTCGGCCAGCCTGGCGTTGGCTTTGGCCACGGCGTCGATGATGTGCTCATTGATGTGATGATCCAGAGTCTCGACGGAGTGCTGCACGGCGTTGTGGATGGCCCGGGCGCTGGCTGAGCCGTGGCAGATGGTTACTATGCCGTTGACGCCCAGTAGAGGCGCGCCGCCGTAGTTTTCCGTATCGATCCGGTTTTTGAGGGAGCGAAACGCATTTTTAGAGAGGGCCGCGCCGATTTTCCGGATGGGCGTGGCGATGAGTTCATCGCGCAGCCAGTCCATCATGCGCAAGGCCAGGCTCTCGCATGTCTTGAGGACGATGTTGCCAACAAAGCCGTTGCAGACCACGACATCGAGTTCCTCGCTGAACAGGTCGTGTCCCTCTACGTTGCCGACAAAATTCAGGTCGAGTGCCTGACAGAACTTGAAGGTCTCCTGCGTGAGGTCGTTCCCCTTGGCCTCCTCGGTGCCGATGCTCAACAGTCCCACCCTTGGCCGGCTCTTTCCGAGCACTTCCCGGGCGTAAATATCTCCCATGATTGCGTAGTGCATTAGATGCCGAGGCTTTCCCTCGACGTTCGCCCCGGCATCAAGCAGGACGAAGTTGCCAGTCTTGGTAGGCATCACGGTGGCGATGCCCGGGCGATCCACGCCGGGCAGGGTGCGCAGCTTGATGGAGGCAGCCGCGACCAAGCCGCCAGTGTTCCCGGCGGAGAGTATAGCGTCGGCTTGGCCCTGCTTGACCAGGTCCATGGCCATGGCGATGGAGCAGTTTTTTTTGCGGCGCAATCCCTCGACTGGTTTTTCCTCCATCGAGAGCACCTCCGGCGAGTGCACCACCTCGATGCGCGCGGCGAGATGCCCCGCTTGGTCAAGCGTGGGGCGGATGGCGTCCTCGTCTCCGACGAGGTACATTGTCCGAATATGGTCGTGACGCCTGAGCGCCTGTAGTAGGCCGTCGATAACGACAGAACAACCGCCATCCCCGCCCATGACATCCGCCGCTATTCTCATGAAGAAACAGACGCGACCCGGCTGGCTGCGCCCTGGATTTAGGAATGAATCAGGCGCCGACCTCGACGCTGACGATCTGTTTGCCCTTGTAATGTCCGCACTCCGGGCAGGCGCGGTGGCGTTGGTAGCCCAGATGGTCGCACTGCGGGCAGTTGTCCAACTGCGGCGCGCGGAACTTGCTGTTGCTGGCACGGCGCTTTCGGACGCGGCTTTTGGATGATCTGATTTTCGGTACTGCCATAAAATTAATCCCCCATTAGAGGTTCAGGTTGTCGAGTTTGGACCAAACAGAGGCTTCATTCGTTTTGCCTGAAGCCTCCGTGATTTTGAGTGGTTTGCTCTCACCCCAGGCCAATTTTGGGGATCCATCGCAACCGGGCTCGCACAACGGATGTTGCGGAAAAGCCAGAAAAGTATCTTCCCGCAGGTAAGGCGTCAAGTCTCCTGAATTGTTGATTAATTCTATTTTTTCATCCCCATTCAGCGGGAGTAGGCAGCTCCATCCCTGCAATTCCACGCGGTGTTCGAACGCCCGGAGGCACCGGGCGCATTCGCACTGGAGGCGCATGGTGATTTGGCCTTGCAGCAGAATATTGTCCCCGGCCCGCTCCACCGTTAGATCGTAGTCCAGTGGTTCATCCGCCTCGACCAACTCGTCGAGCGTCTCCATGCCCAGTTCCTCCGGCGACAGCTCTCCCTTGAGCTGGACGGGGCCGTTGGCCAGGGTTTCAATGTTCAGTAGGAGTGGCACGTTGTCGACGGGGTTACACGGCGCGCTTGGCCGAGTGAATTGGACAGCGGCCCGGCCGAAGAGTTCAATTTGCGCCCGCTTGGGCAAGCTTCCCCGCCAGCGCCTCCTTGACCTCGGGGGTGACAAACGCGGAGACGTCACCGCCCAGTGTGGCAATCTCCTTGACTAGATGCGAGCTGAGGAAGGAGTACGAGGCCCGAGGCATCATGAAAAGCGTTTCCACCTTCTCGTTGAGGCTGCGATTCATCAGTGCCATTTGAAACTCGAATTCAAAGTCGGACAACGCCCGCAGCCCTCGGATCACTGCATGGCCGGACTGTTGCTCCACGTATTCCACGAGCAACCCCTCGAATATGTCCACCGACACGTTGGAAAGGTTGGCGGTGGAATGCTCAATCATCGTCTTTCGCTCGGCCGGGCCGAACAGCGCCTGCTTTTCCCCTTTACGCGCTACAGCCACTATCACTCTGTCGAACAAACGGGCCGCCCGCTGGATGACATCAAGGTGGCCGTTGGTCAGGGGATCGAAGCTGCCGGGATAAATGACCGTTTTCAAGGGCGGAACTCTAGCAGATGCGTGTTAAAAAAAGAACCCGGACAATTGCCCGGGTTCTCAAGAATTAATTCTTTGAAATCGACTGCGATCAGCCCTTGCACCTATGTCCCGGTTACCGGGGACACCTTTTTCACAGGCTCACCGGTCACTTCGACTGCGGCACCAGCGGGTAAGTCGACGGTCACTGCTTTGACTGCTACTGAATCATCCGCCTGACCTAAATCCCCTTCCGTCGCCGTAACGGTCGCTGTAATACTGATGAAGCCGTCGCCGGTTTGCTCCTGGACGACTTCAATATTAAGCTCATCGGCGTTCTTTTGTTCTCCGTTAAACTCATAACTAGCAGCATCGCCTAACAAATCTTCAAGGCTCTTTATAGTTTCAATATCGCTCACTGAAACCCCAGGGACTTTGACTGAAAACGACTCCATTCTACCGTCAACAGAGACATGGGCGGTCAATTCGGAACGCCCTTTGAAGTAATATCGGGGGGCGAGAAACAGTGTCGGATCGATTGGGCCAGCCTTCTGATGATTTGGCTGATTTTCCCAGACACCCTGCCTGAGCGGCACACCGATGGTGAAACTGAGGCCATTTGCTGGAGCAGCAGAAGCAGCTTCAGCTTTTTCGTCCTCGGCCGCCTTCACTTCGCGACCGCCGACATATTTCTCGCCGGCGGCGATCAATACCTCTCGGCCATTTGTGCGGTCAGTGTACTTTACCTTGCCGCTGACCACGATCAGTTCGCCGTTGGCGTTGATGTCGTAGACGGTGCCCTTTACCTTGGCCATGCCTTTCGGCGTCTTGATGACGTAGCTTGAGCCCATCGGCAGCTTGCGGACATTGCCAATCACGCGACCACTCCTGAGTTCCATCTCGGTCTGGGCGATCGACTCTATCGGGGACTCTTCGATGGCTAGGTGGCTGAATTTCAACTCGGTGTTTGCAGCGAGCCGCAGCATGGAACCGTTGATCCCAAGAAATAAATCGGCTCGTGAGTTGGCCCCGGTCTTGACGACGGCTCCGGTCTTGAGCAGTTGGCCTGTCTGCAGAGGCAGCCACTTGCTGTCATCCACTAACATGGTGGCTTCGCCGCTGACAGATTGCACGATGGCCTGCCCATCCCGTGCGTTGGTTGCGCCGCGAAAAGGAATCCGGCGGCAACCAACGCTGCCGTGAATGATACGTG
>CAJWPV010000105.1 GCA_913045395.1 uncultured Verrucomicrobiota bacterium
TTAGTTTTGGCCACTTTAGGCCTTGTTTGTGTTTTGGGTTTTTCACGCTTAACCAAGCCGAAGTTGCGGCTGCCCGACGGTTTGCCCAAGTGGCTCGCTTGGCTGCCACTCGCTTGGTTTGGCTGGCAGGTTCTCTCCCTTTTACAAACCGCAGACCAAGCGATGTCGATCGCCACGGTGATTCATTTTGCGTCCTGTCTGGCCGCATTTTATTTGGGGCTCCTCGTGTTTGCCCGGATGCGCTTGGCCAAACTGGCGCTTTGGGGTGCAGCGCTTGGTTTAATCCTGAACCTCGTGAACGCCTGCCAGCAACAATTCGGCGGACTTGAGTTGACCCGCAACAGCATCATTGAGCGCCTGGTGACCCCCAGTGTATTGGAGAACTGGCTGGAGTTCAGGTATACAACACTTGACCATCCGGAGAAGTCCCCATCCCAACCCGGTGACGAAGGCAAAACCATCCCCGAGGAAATCGAGCAACAGATTGCCCTACTTTCGCCGGAACCCGCGATGAAGGTTCGTCAACTACCAATAGAATACATCAAGCGCATGTACAGCACTCGCCTCTTCGGGCACATGTTTTACCCAAATGCATTGGCCGGAGTGATCCTGCTGCTGTTGCCGGTTTCGCTCGCGCTGCTGCTTGGCCAAGGGCGCTGGCTCGTGCCTCGATATACGATTGCGCTTGGCTTGGCGGCGGTCGGCTTGGCCTGCCTATACTGGTCCGGCTCGAAGGCGGGTTGGCTGATAGCGCTGGCGTTGCTCGGCGCCTGGTTTCTGCATTTGCCACTGTCAGGGAAACTGAAGCTCGGTTTGGCCGGCGCGGCGATGGTGCTGGGCTTGGCCGGGTTCGCCGTGAAGTACGCCGACTATTTTGACCGCGGAGCGACGAGTGTCGGGGCGCGGTTCGGCTACTGGAATGCCGCTGCGCAGACGGCGATGGAGAAACCGCTGCTGGGCACCGGTCCAGGGACGTTTCAGCTTGCATACAAGCGTTATCGCCCGCCAGGCGCCGAGCCGACGCGGCTCACACACAACGACTACCTGCAGCAGGCGAGCGACTCCGGGTGGCCGGGGTTTGTGCTTTACGCGGCGTTCATCGGTGGTGCGGGATGGGTGCTGGCTAGGCGGCGTCTGGACGATCCGCTGTTGATCGCCGTCCGGCTCGGCCTACTGGCCTGGCTACTGCAGGGGTTCGTCGAGTTCGGGCTGTACATCCCGGCGCTGGCCTGGCCGGCCTGGCTGATGCTGGGCTGGCTACTGGCGTTGCCGACAAATCGGTTCGACAAAAGCACGGCAACTGAATAATAATCCGCCCGGATGTGAAGGTATTATTCCTCAACGGCCCCAACCTGAACCTGCTGGGCCAGCGCGAACCGGAGATTTACGGCAGCATGACGTTGGCGGATATCGAGGACATGGTTCGTGAACACGCCGACCGGCACAACGTCGAGGTCGTGTTTCACCAGTCCAACCACGAGGGCGAACTGGTGACACAAGTGCAACAGTCAGCCGGTGACTACGACTATGTGATCCTGAATGCGGCGGCGTACACCCACACGAGCATCGCGCTCAAGGATGCCATCGTCGGCTCCGGTGCAAGTGCCATCGAGATTCACCTCACCAACGTCCACGCCCGCGAGGCGTACCGGCGAAAGTCAATGATCGCCCAGGCCTGCATCGGCAGCATCAACGGCTTTGGCGCCTCCTCCTACATCCTCGGCCTCGAGGCAGCGATCCTGCACAACAAGGCCAAACACTGATTTTCCATGCGCAGATTCCTGACGACATCCCTTTCGCATTGGCTTGGCCTGGTTTTGTTGCTCGGCTCGGCCGCCGGTTGCGTAAACAAGCAGCGAATGACCGAGCCGATCCGCAGTGTCGGCGAACAGTTGCTGTTCAGCACCGCCATCGACCGGGCACTCTCGGAACTGGACTTGGAGGCTATCGGCCGTCTGAAAGGTTTCAAGGTTTACCTTTCGACAGTTTACTTGCAGACGCTCGACCAAGAGTACCTTGTAGGCTCGCTCCGCGACCTGCTTCTTTCCAGCGGCGTGTTGGTGGTCGATGACATCGCCCAGGCGGAGGTGATCGTCGAGGTACGAACCGGCGCCAATTCGCTGGATTCGGCAACGGTCACCGCCGGTATCGCCGAGGATCAGGCACTCCCCAATCCGATCACCGGTGCCCCAGTTGCCCTGCCCGAGTTGGCCTTCTTCAAGAAGCAAAACAACGTCTCTTTGACCAAGGTCGCACTAGTGGCCTACCATGCCGACTCTCGGGAACACATTTTTTCCTCCGGCACATTGCTCGGAGGTGCCTACGACCGGCATTACCAGTTCCTCGGCCTCATCCGGCTGCGCTTCACGGACGTGCCCGAGTTGCGTGCAATTAAACAGCTAAAACGGCGCTATCGCTGATTTCAATCGGCCAATCACTTGGCCAAGCGGCCCGCACGCAAGAAAAAAAACCCATTGACGGTTGGGCGAACGTAGCTACCATGCCCGCCCCGATTTTCGGGCAACAACCTTACTAAATCTAACTTTTGATATGGCAGTAAAAGTGGCAATCAATGGATTCGGCCGAATCGGCCGGTTGGCTTACCGCGCGATGGTGGAACAGGGCCTCGTCGGCGACGCGATCGACGTGGTGGCCGTGGGCGACATCGTCCCGGCCGACAACCTCGCCTACCTGGTGAAATACGACTCCACACAAGGCTCGTTCCCTGGCGAGGTGACTCACCAAGGAGACGACACCCTCTTCGTCAACGGCGATGAGATGAAAGTCGTCAGCGCCCGCGAACCCAGCGGCCTGCCGTGGAAGGAACTCGGCGTGGATGTTGTGATTGAATCCACCGGTCTGTTTACCCAAGGCGAGAAAGCCAAGGGCCATATCGAGGCAGGCGCCAAGAAGGTCATCATCTCCGCACCGGCCAAGGGCGAAGATCTGACGGTCGTGATGGGTGTCAATGACAACCTGTACGACGCAGCCAACCACCATATCGTCTCCAATGCCTCCTGCACCACCAACTGTCTCGCGCCGGTCGTGCACGTGCTACTCAAGGAAGGCTTCGGCATCGCCGAGGGACTGATGACCACCATACACGCCTACACCGCCACCCAGAAGACCGTGGACGGCCCAAGCCGTAAGGCATGGCGTGACGGCCGCGCCGCCGCCACCAACATCATCCCGGCCAGCACCGGCGCCGCCAAGGCAGTGAGCCTGGTTTGTCCGGAGGTCAAGGGCAAGTTGAGCGGCATGGCGTTCCGCGTCCCGACCCCGACGACTTCTGTGGTGGACCTGACCTTCAAGACAGAAAAGAGCACCAGCTACGACGAAATCTCCGCCGCGATGAAGAATGCCAGCGAAACTTACCTGAAAAACATTCTCGGTTACACCGAGGATGCCGTGGTCAGCACCGACTTCATCCACTGCGCCGACTCGAGCATTTACGACCAGGCCGCCGGCATGGAGTTGAACGAGAACTTCTTCAAGCTGGTGAGCTGGTACGACAACGAGTGGGGCTACTCCAACCGGGTCGGGGACCTGCTCAAGTTGATGATCGAAAAAGGCCTGTAAGGGTTGAACAAATTGACAAATCACACAGACGACATTTACGCAGATCTACCTCCAGTTGGCGTGGGGCAGGACGTTCCCGAGTTCAATATGGAAACCTACGAACCGAGCAGTGGTTCGTTTGGAGAAGTCAATCTGACCGAACTGAAAAAGGAAGGTAAGTGGACTGTTCTCGTCTTTTATCCAGCGGACTTCACATTCGTCTGTCCAACAGAACTGGCCGACTTGGCTGCACAGAACGCCAAACTGACCGAACTCGGCGCGAAGGTCGTCGCTGTTTCCACTGACACGAAATTCAGCCACCTGGCCTGGTGCCAAGCGGAGAAGCTGATGGCCGATGTCAGGTACACCATGGCCGCGGACACCACCGGCTTGGTCAGCAGTCTCTTCGGTGTTTACGACGAAGAAACCGGCTTAGCCCTACGAGGCACCTTCGTGATCAATCCTGAAGGCAAACTCGTCAGCAGCCAGATCAACTTCTACAACGTCGGCCGCAACATGGAGGAACTTGTTCGCATCATGGAAGCCAACGTGCATTGCGCGGCCAACCCAGCCGAAGCCTGCCCGGCCAAATGGACGCCCGGCGAAAAGACCCTTACCCCAAGCGAGGGCATGGTCGGCAAGGTTTACGAGGCACTCAACGACTGATCGGATTCAAACAGTACAAAAAAGCGACGTAAAATTGCGTCACTTTTTTATTGGCTCAAAAACGACAAAATTAGATCCACCGCTTCGGTCTCGCTCAATCGATCTGTGTTCAGCTCAACCTCGGGCGATACCGGTGGCTCGTAGGGCGAAGAGATGCCGGTAAAATCTGCTATTTCACCCCTTATGGCACGGGCATAGAGCCCTTTGGTATCTCGCTCCTGACATACTTCCAGAGATGCATTAACGTACACTTCAATGAAACAGCCATCTGGCATCGCACCTCTGACCTTATCTCGGTCTACCCGGAATGGCGAAATGAAGGCCACTATCACGCACAGGCCCGAGTTGGCCATGATACGAGCGACTTCACCAATACGCCGAATATTCTCTGTCCGATCCTCGAGTGAGAAACCAAGGTCCTGACACAGGCCTGTACGAACAATGTCGCCGTCAAGTACGTATACCTGCCGACCATCATCGAAGAGACGCCGCTCCAAAGCCATGGCAATAGTACTTTTGCCAGCACCGCTCAGGCCTGTCAGCCATATGATCTGACCATGGTGACCATTTCGCTTATTGCGCTCGGCGAGTGAAACTTTGCTACTGACTTGTGTTAAATTACTCACGAACTGTGATCAGCATCTGACATTGTTTTTGGGCGTGTCAACAGGAAAGACTTTAAATCGAAAAGTCGGTGTACTCAGGTTGATAAAGTTGGGATGGAGGCCGAAGCATTCCGGCAGCAACAGTGGCATTGGTTTCCGGGTCAACGAGAACAAAAGAACCGGTGAGTCGGTTGGTCGTGTAGCCATCAAAGACCAGCGGCTTGGCTGTGCGCAGGCTGACCTCACCAATATCGTTCAAGGCCAACTGATCCGGCTCGGGTTCCGTTTCGTAAGTTTTAATATTAACACGACTGTCCAAACTCCCGACCATGGCCTGCACGGTTTGCGCACCGTGTTTTAGGTAATATTTCCGGTCACGCTTCAGTGGCCGCGAATCCATCCAACACAGCTGTGCTGAGAGATCTGCACAATAGCCAGGCAACGGGTCAAGACCCACGATCGTATCACCCCGGCTGACATCGATATCATCCTCAAGCAGAAGCGTGACGGACTGCGGTGAAAAGGCCTCTTCCAGTGTCCCATCGTAAGTCCAGATTTCCCTGATTTTACTTTTAAGGCCGCTCGGCAAAATTAGCACTTCCTGGCCGATTTTCACAATGCCTCCGGTAATCTGACCGGAAAAACCACGAAAATCGTGCAATGTTTTATCCTTTGGGTTGTTTGGACGGTTTACCCACTGAACAGGAAAACGAAAAGCATTGAGATTCCAATCACTAGCGTTGTGCACGGATTCCAGGTGGCCAAGCAGCGTCGTGGCTTCATACCACGTCGAATGCCGGGAGGGAGTGACAACATTGTCCCCCTCCAATGCACTCATCGGTATAAACTTCACATCCTTGAACATATCCAGCTTGGGAAGAAAACCCTCAATTTCAGCGCGAATATTGCGATAGCAATCCTCGCTCCAACCTACGAGGTCCATTTTATTGATTGCAAACACGATGTGCGGAATACCCAACAACGCAGAGAGATAGCTATGCCTACGCGTCTGCTCAATGACACCATTTCGTGCATCCACGAGCACGACGGAAAGATTCGCCGTGCTCGCGCCAGTGACCATATT
>CAJWPV010000106.1 GCA_913045395.1 uncultured Verrucomicrobiota bacterium
AGGGAGTGCTGACGTGGAAATAACCTTATGACGACCGAAAACCTCAACGCAGGCATGGATCTCGACGACACCACGCGCTCAGAACTGGAGCGCGCCGGAGTCATCGTGTCGAAGGTGGATTCCCTCTACAACTGGGCGCGCGGCGGCTCGGTATGGCCGTTAACTTTTGGCCTGGCCTGTTGCGCGATTGAGATGATTGCGTCGGCCACGTCACGCTTTGATATATCGCGTTTCGGGTCGGAAGTGTTCCGTCCCACCCCACGCCAGGCGGATCTCATGATCGTCTCCGGCACGGTCACCAAGAAAATGGCGCCGCAGGTGGTTCGAATCTACAATCAAATGCCCGAGCCCAAGTGGGTGATCGCAATGGGCGCGTGCGCCATATCAGGAGGTCCGTTTAAGCAAGGCTACAACGTGCTCAAGGGGATCGACCGCTACATTCCGGTGGATGTGTACCTACCAGGCTGCCCGCCGCGTCCGGAGGCGGTACTGCAGTCGCTTAACTATTTGCAGGAGAAAATCCGCACGCAGGATATTAAATCGGATCCGGCTTTCACGAAAGGTCGGCGGCAATATCCGGTGCCGGAATTTACCGGCAAGGACCTCGAACCCCCCTACAACCCGGAGGTGTGGCAACCACCGGCCAATCCCAACGTCAAACCGCTGGAAGAAGCCATCGCATGAGCCACACTGTAGGCCACGAACCGATCCTCGGGAAATTCCCGGGCACAAATTGGGATGAGAAAGCTGGCGCGCTCGTTGTGCCTGCGCTCCAGGCTAAGGAGATCGCAACGTGGCTCCGCGATAATGATGCGTTTTTACTCGATTACTGCAGCAACGTCACCGGCGTGGACTATCTTGAGTGCGAAGTCAAAGAGAAGGTCACGAAGGAGGATGGTACGGTGGAAACCGTAACCCGGACCGAGCCCAGCCGCATGGACGTTGTGTATCATCTCTATTCCATGCAAAAACAAACCGGCCCGCTCGTTTTCAAACAGCGTACCAAGCGCGAACAACCGGAAGTCGAGTCGCTTACACCGGTTTGGCGGAGTTGCGAACTGCAGGAGCGCGAGGTGTTCGATTTATTTGGCGTGAATTTTAAAGGCCACCCGGACCAACGCCGTATTTTAATGTGGGACGAGTTCGAAGGCCACCCGATGCGGAAAGATTACACGGAACCATTCGACTACGAGTGGGAACCCACACCCCACGACGAAATTTTGCAGAAACACCAACGGGGGAAAGTCATCGTTTGAGCAGCGCCACAGCCATAGCACCCAACTACGAGTTGATCCAGCAGGATGGACTTGAAACCAGCCTGCTAGAGGTCTCGATGGGGCCGCATCACCCCAGCACGCACGGTGTTTTCCGGATGGATGTGAAGCTCGATGGCGAAACGGTTGTGGATTTGCAACCGGTGTTCGGCTATCTGCATCGCAACCATGAAAAGCTCGCCGAAAACATGAGCTACCTGGCGAGCATGCCGTTCACCGACCGGCTCGATTATTTCAACAGCATGACCAACAACTGGGCCTACGCGCTGGCGGCCGAAAAGTTGGTGGAAATTGAAGTTCCGGAGCGCGCCGAATATTTGCGTGTGATCATGGCGGAGCTCACGCGGCTGGTGAACCACGTCTCGCTCGTCGGGTTTTTCATCAATGACCTCGGAGCACTTGGCACCCCCCTGCTCTACGCCTTTCGCGAACGCGAAAAAATTCTAGATCTCTTCGAGCAGGCCAGCGGCGCCCGGATGATGTGCAATTACTTCCGCTTCGGAGGCCTCCGTAACGATGTGCCGGAAGGGTGGCTCGACCGTGCTCGGGATGTGGTCGATCGATTTCCGGATTTTCTAGACGAGTATGAAAAGCTCCTCTGCGAAAACGAGATCATCCTCAGTCGCACACAGGGCGTGGGAAATTTGTCGCGTGAACTGGCCATCAGCGCGGGTATCACCGGCCCGATGCTTCGCGCCAGCGGCGTGAATTACGACATCCGAAAAGTTGATAAGTACAGCATCTACGATCGGTTCCTGTTTCGCGTGCCCTACTCGGACGGCAATGTGGGCGACTGCTACGACCGTTTCATGGTGCGGATGCTGGAGATGCGGGAAAGCATCGGGATTTTGAAGCAGGCCCTGGGCGGGATTGGAGACGGCCCTGTTCTGGGGAATGCCCCCAAGGTATTCAAGCCAAAGCCCGCGGAGGTTTACGGCCGCGTCGAGGCACCCAAAGGCGAGCTTGGTTTTTATCTAATCGCTGATGGCACGCCTAAACCTTACCGCTATCGGGTGCGCCCGCCGTCGCTCATCAATCTGACCGTACTGCGAGACATGTGCCTCGGCCAAAAAGTGGCCGACGCTGTCATCATCCTCGGGAGTATCGACATCGTGCTTGGGGAGGTGGACCGATGAGCCTGCTCGGCGGTGGCATCTTCAAGGGCATGGCGGTGACGCTTCGTAATTTTGTGGGGTCCTACTTTTACAAGGACCGCCTCACCACCAATGACTATTCGTGGCGGCCCAGCGACAAGCTACCACAACGTGCGGGCGAATATCCGAAAGAGGAAGGCGAGCAACTCCGCGATACCACCACCGTCACCAATTACAGCCGCAACTTCCCCATGCTGCTGCATGACGGTAGCGAACCGATGGACACCATCCGCTGCGTGGCCTGCCAGATCTGCGAGCGCGAATGCCCGCCACAGTGCATTTACATTGAGAAGAGCACGGAGAAAAAGGAGAACGCCGGCGGCAAGCCGCAGTTTTTTCCAGCCACGTTCGACATCGACGTGTCGGTCTGCATGAGCTGCCAGATCTGCGTGGAGGTGTGCCCGTTCGATGCCATCGTGATGAACAGCCAGTTCGAGCTGAGCACGCCCGACCGCTTCGGCGGCCTGTTGCTGCGCCGTGACGATTTGCTGAAGAGCAACGGCTACTACCACAAGATTCATCCCGAGGAGGCGACGGCCCGAGACAAGCGGATCGCCGAGGAAAAAGCCGCCAAGGAGGCCAAGAAAAAGGCCGCTGCTGAAGCCGCCAAAAAGATGGCCGAGGAAAAAGCCAAGGCCGAGGCTGAAGCAAACGAAGGCACTCCCGACATGGAGGAGAACACCGAATGAGTCTCGACCTCATCAGGGACATCCTCATTGCCACCGTGCCGTTACTGGTAATTTTCCCGACGCTCTTTGCCTTCACAACGTGGCTGGAGCGCAAGGCGCTTGCCCGGATCCAGAACCGCGTTGGACCGAACAAGGTCGGCGTTCCCCTTACGCGCTACGGCGGCCGCTTCAGCCTCTTTGGCCTGGGCCAGCCGCTGGCTGATGGCATCAAGATGCTCTTCAAGGAAAACATCGTCCCGCGCGATGCCGACCGCTTGTTCCACCTGCTCGCCCCCATCCTCGCGCTCATTCCCGCGATGCTCGTGCTGTGCTTTCTTCCGCTCGAGTTTCCGTGGACAGAATCCCTACTGCCCGTGCAAGCCTTTCTGCTCGATGGCGCGGTCATTTTCTTTTTCGCCATCACCGGCCTCAACACGCTCGCCATCTTCATGGCCGGCTGGGCGTCACGCAATAAATACTCGCTACTTGGGGGCATGCGTGCCATCGCGCAGATGATCAGCTACGAAATCCCGCTCGTTCTTTCCGCCGTCGTCGTGGTGATGATGGTCGGCAGCCTTAACGCCGCGGAAATCGCCAATGCACAAGCGGACTGGAACTGGTTTGTGTTCACCCCGTGGGGCCTGGCTGCCTTCGTCATTTTTTTTATCGCGTCCCTCGCGGAAATCAATCGCTCGCCTTTCGACCTCCCCGAGGCCGAGAGCGAAATCATCGCCGGCTACTTCACCGAGTACAGCGGCTTCAAGTTCGCACTCTTCTTCCTCGGCGAATACATCGCCATGTTCGCCATCAGCGGCCTGGCGGTCACCCTCTTTCTCGGCGGTGGCGCAGGCCCCGGCGTAGCCGCCCTGCCGTGGCTGTCGACCGTTTGGTTCATCGCAAAAATCTTTGCCCTTATCGCTGTGATGATCTGGCTGCGCGGCACCCTGCCCCGCCTTCGTGTCGATCAACTCATGGGCTTCGCGTGGAAATTCCTGCTGCCGCTTTCCATTTTGAACATAATCGTTGCTGGCTTCGCATGGCATGCGCAGCAGCAGGCCAGCGGAATACTAAAGGCCATAATCTGGGTGGCCTGTCTTTTGATTCTGTACGCGACAGCCAAGGGGCTGGATCAACTTAACCGCCCGAATGTGCGCCCGCGCGAGTACAAGTACGCTGAATGAGTGAGCAAATCGCATTTTGGATGTTGTCCGCCATCGCCGTGCTTGGCGCCCTGGTCGCGGTCCGAAAGCGCAACCTCATTCACGGCGTGTTCGCGTTGATGATTTTTTTTGCGGCACTGTCCGGGTTGTTCCTGCTGTTGCTGGCGGAGTTCATCGCTGCGGTGCAAATCCTCGTGTACATCGGCGCGGTGGGCATTTTGCTGCTGTTCGCGATTATGCTCACGGAGCGCGTCACCGGCGATGACGGTCGTCGAATGACTTCGCGCGGCTGGTTTTGGGGGCTCGTGGTGGCTGCCGCGGTGTTTGTCATTCTGTTGCTGCCAGCCATCCAGGAATTACCGCCGCCGGAAGCCGCGCAGGCGATCGATCCCTCGGTGAAAGAATTAGGCCACAAGCTGATGAACCCTTACGTGGTCACGCTGGAGGTGCTGGCGTTGCTGCTCACTGCGGCGCTCATCGGTGCAGTCACCGCAGCGCAGGGCGTTCGCATTCCAAAGGAGGAGGATTCATCGGAATGACGCTGCACCATTACCTCATTTTGGCGGCGGTGCTTTTTTGCGTTGGATTGATGGGCGCGTTCACGCGGCGCAATGCCATCGTCGTGCTGTTTTCCGTCGAGATCATGCTCAACGCCGCCAACCTGAACTTCATCGCTTTTTGGCGTTACAGCGAAAACCCCGCGCTGCTGCACGGACCGTTGTTCACACTGTTCGCGATCGCCGTGGCTGCTGCTGAGGTGGCCGTGGGCCTGGCGCTGGTGATTGCGGTTTACCGGCATTTCAAAACCGTGGACTTAGAGTCCATGGACACTTTAAGGGAAGAATGAGCATAATCACGCTAGCCCTGATCCCCTTGCTGCCGCTTCTGGCCGCCACCTTGACGTGCGGAGTCCAAAACGGCCGTCGCGCCGCTAGCGTGGCCATCGCCGCGATGCTTGGCTCGTGCGGCTTGGCACTCTCGGCACTGAAAGAGGCATGGGGCATGAAGCCGACGGATGATCCCCTGACATTTGATTTTGAATGGCTCACCGTCGGCAACGATACCGTCATCAATTTTGGTTTCGTACTCGACCCACTCACTGGTGTGATGGCCGCAATGGTCACCTTCGTCGGCCTGCTCATTTTCATCTACTCCGCCGGCTACATGAAAGAGGACGAACGCATGGCCCGATTCTTCTGCTACCTGTCGTTGTTTGCTGCCGGGATGCTTGGCCTCGTATTGGTCAATAACCTCTTACTGCTGTTCATGTGCTGGGAGATCGTCGGCCTCGCCTCGTATCTGCTCATCAGCTTCTGGTTTCACAAACCGGAGGCAGCCGCGGCTGGCAAAAAGGCGTTTATCGTCACCCGCATCGGCGACCTCGGTTTTCTCATCGGTATCCTGCTGGCGTTCAAGACGACTGGCACGCTGACGCTTTATGACGGTGGCCAAGGGCTGCTCGAGTTGCCGATCGGCGCGACCGTGCTTGGCCTCAAGGCCTCGGCGATGATCAGCTTGCTACTGTTCATGGGCGCGGTGGGTAAGTCCGGTCAGCTGCCGCTGCACGTGTGGCTACCGGACGCGATGGAAGGCCCCACGCCGGTCAGCGCGCTGATCCACGCGGCGACGATGGTGGCAGCTGG
>CAJWPV010000107.1 GCA_913045395.1 uncultured Verrucomicrobiota bacterium
CACGAAAGTCGGGCTGGTTAAGGTTCAAATCAAAACCGCCGTTGACATTCACATCGGCAGGACACCCCCGACGTACAAGACATACTGCACAAAGGCAAGCCGTACTGTTGTCTACTTACTGTTTGTCGGTGTAGAGGGTAAGGCGAGAACGAGTGGCGGCGGCGGCCTCGGGTTTACTGGATTTTTCCCAGATTTGAAGTGCCTGTTGGGCGGTGGCGGCGGCGGCCTTGAAGTTATTGTTCGCAGCGTAGGCAACGGAAAGGGTGTCTAGGAATTCGGGGTTCTTGTTCTGGGTGATCCTGCAAAGGCGATCAGACAATGCAAGTGCTTCAGTCGGGCTTCGCAGAGCTGCGTTTGACGTGGTTGCCAGGAGCAGGGAAAGTTGATTGGCGGCATCAAGTTGTTTGATGTCGTTGCGGAGGGCGTCCTGATAGTTGGCGATGGCTTCGGAGATTTGACCCTCGTCACGGAGAGAGTTGGCGAAATGGAAATGGGCCTTTCCAATGGAACGCTTGAGTTGAACGTCAGTAGCATTTATTTTTCGGGCGGCATTCAGGTGGGTGAGTGCCTCTTCAAAGCGCGTTAGATTGAGCAGATTGGATCCTAGTTCCATCAGAATTCGAAAATCCTCCGGGTTCCTTGCTAGAGCATTCTCAAACGCCTCAAGAGCCGCTTCGGTATTCTTGCGCTCCTTCAGGATGATCCCGATGACAAAATAGATATCGGCCAGTTCCTTTGGACTGGTGCCCGGTACTGTTTCCGCGACTGCGACATGTCGCTGGAGATAGTTCAGACCTTCGGTGATTTCATTGTGATCGACGAACTGACTGTTGACGCGGAGTGGGTCGCCCTCCGGAGGAGGCCCAACCCATCGCCCAGGAAACGGTACTGAATGGTCACGCCAGACTTTTGGATCGGTATTGAGCAGATCAACATCGTCAAGGAGTTGATCAACGTTGACCGGGCCCTTGTAGATAACGGCCACGTGCCCGTAACGATCGATCAAAAAACTCCCTGGAACGGGCATGGGAAGCCAGCGATCAAGCAAGGAACGCTGAAAGAGATCAAGATTGCGAACGGTCTGGGAGGTTGTGTTGTCGGCGTCAAAAGGGAATTTCAATTTGGCCAAAGCACGCTTGGCTGCAATTGGATTTTCTGTATCAGCGTTCAGCACGTGTATGCGCAGTCCCTTTGAGCGAATTCTGGATTCGGCCGCGGTCCATTCACGAAGTTCAGAGATGCAGGGGGCACACCAACTCGCCCAGAGATTGATGAGCAAGGGTCCCTTTAAACGAGCGGCCGGGAGTTCGGATACGCCGCTTTCAGATTGAACGTAGACTGGAGGGGGTGAGAGCCGTGCCGAAAGCACAATCCGGGCGGAAGGATCAGGGTCGGGAAATACGGGTAGCGAGGGAGAGAGGGTCTTGCGGTTGGGAGGTGGACTCCATGTTTTTGCGCTGTCGATTCCCTGGGTAACGAGGAATCGCTCGCCTGGTTTGATACCAGAAATCGATTCTTGTGTCCCTCCCGGCCAGTGAACGAGTAACTTTTCGATGATGGCGTTTGGGCCAAGTCCAAAGTGAAGCCAGCCGCTGGATTGAGACAGAAACGCATCACCGGCGTGCACACGCCTAATCAGGGGGGTAGGCTGGTTTTTGAGATAGAGATGGACACGGGCACCCACAGCATCGCGGTTGGTTGTTTTACCGTTGCCTGACAACTTGACGGCAACCCAGTCGGCGTTGGCAACTGAATCGTTCCTTAAGAAGCGCAGGCGAGGTGCGGTGCGCGCTGTCATCCACAGGTCGAGATCGCCGTCGAAATCCCAGTCAACGGCCGTGACAGCCCGGGAGTCATCCGGAAAATCGAATCCGGAGACCGAAGAGATATCCGCAAAACCGGTGCCTCGGCAATTGAGAAAGGCGCAATTACGCTCGTTGCCGCTAAAGGAACGGTCCTCGTGGAGGAGCCGGTTAAGCGCCTTCCATCCCTGCCGGTAACGCACGGTGTTTTCCGGGGTGATCTTGTCGACCGGTGATTGCGACACGACCTGCCGCCAATAGACACTTCACAAATCGCCAGTGTCTTCGGTGCTGATAAAGCCGTTGGCAACAACCAGATCTTCCCAGCCGTCGTTGTTCAGATCCACAAAGCGGGAGCCCCACGCCCATCGCCCCATGGTCACACCCTGTTCCACGCTAACATCGCGAAAGCCGCGCTCTTCTTGGTTGGCCTGAAAAAGGGTGTTGCCGCGGGCGTGGCGTTGGTATTGAGCAAGCATTGCTTGGGGGGCACCGGGTTTAAACTGGCGCTGAAATGTAATTCGGTTCCCGGCAGCGGAAAACATGTTGCTGATGTAAATATCAAGGCGGCCGTCCCTGTTAAAATCCCCCCAACTAGCTGACATTCCAGAGGCCATATCCTCGATGCCCAGTTCAGCAGCGACATCAACAAACCTGCCGCTGGTATTTTCATACAGGTTGTTTCGTCCATAATCGTTGGCGACGTAGAGATCGGGATCGCCGTCATCGTCGTAATCCTCCCATGTAGCAGCAAAACTGAACCTGTTGTTGTTGTGGTTGAGGCCGACGTTTTCGGTTACCTCGTTGAACTGCCACCTGCCGTCATTGCTAAGAAGCATATTTGCCCCCCCATTTTGGGCGTCGTGGTAGGGGAGCGGTTCTCCGAGCGCACCACTACGGACTCGGTCCGCCGATGGATTATAACCGCAAGCATAGATGTCCAGGTCGCCGTCGAGATCAAAATCGGCGGCACTGATGGAGAAGGTTTGAGCGTGGGTGGAGGTTCCGAAGCTGAGATTGAAGCGACCGGAGCCATCGTTTTCCATGAGAAGCAGCTTGAAGTCCTGGGAGACAGCGAGGTCGCGATCACCGTCGTTGTCGAGATCGACGATCAGTGCACTGGCACAGTAGTCGAGCCAGCCGGTTCCGCTTTGGCGGGTGT
Source organism: uncultured Verrucomicrobiota bacterium (assembly GCA_913045395.1). Classification (GTDB taxonomy): domain Bacteria; phylum Verrucomicrobiota; class Verrucomicrobiia; order Limisphaerales; family UBA1096; genus UBA1096. The sequence goes on from CAJWPV010000107.1 coordinate 2,965, forward strand.
GATCGGTAAGGGTTCCATCAGGATTCTGGACGAAAAGGCGGTTGGGCAATCCTCCCTGCTGGCAAAGGTACAGATCGTCCAGTCCGTCACCATTCACATCGCCTAATGCAAGTCCATGGTTGGCAACGACATCAAGCCCGAGGTTGACGGGAATGCGCGCACGCCAGTGGTCGGTGGAACGGAGCAACTGTTCCCGGTAAGACTTATTGTGGCCCAAAAGGTCGGCGGTGCAGTCGTTTAAGAGAGTGGTTTTATTTTTGGCAAGTCGGATGGATTCCTCGTAGGACAGGAGAGTGATGCTCTTGATATGCGGTGCTTCGATGTCTGGTGTCCAATGGCAGAGCCATTCGGTGTTGATTTGTTTTGGTCCCTCGGTGGATTGGCCAGTGGCGTTAAACATGACACGGCTTGTAAAATCGTTTCCGGCCTTGTCGATCCTGTAGAGTTTAACTTCGGTTTGAAGGATGTTGGTGGACTCAATGGTGGACAGGAGAGCCTGAAAGGCAATGACGGGATCGTTCTGTGAAGGTGCGGACCCGGGGCCGCCTCGTTGGATATGGAATTCTGAGTCGCGGTAGAACTCGGATAAATTGGCCGGCTTAAGTTGCAGATTCAACGCAGTATCCTGAATAAAGAATTTGCCGATGGAATCGTTGGACAGTTTTGAAGGTGTGGACAGTTCTTTTGCCAGCAGTTTGAGTTGTTTTGTCGCAGCAGCGCTGAATGCTTCACTGTCCCAGCCGTCCTCGATCGGATCAATGCGCTTGTAGGCATCGGTGAGTGGGGCGACAAAAGTGGTTTGTTCAAGTCCTGGCGCAGTTTGGATACCCTCGACGACAGGAACTATTGCAATTGATTCAGGTGATGACGGAAGGGAGTTGGACTCTTTCGGAGTCGAATTTTTGGAGCAACCGGTCCACGAGAGGCATAGGATGATACTGAGAATCCTGATCGATAGAAGGAGATCGAACCGGTGGCTACTGTTCTTCCGATCTGCCTTCACGCGGTAGCGAAAAATAGATGTCTAATTGCTGGTTGTCGATTAACAAGTACGATTAACCGGAACTAATCGCCGCCCCAACCTTACCGGGTACAGATCATCGGCCTCTGCCCTTCATAATGAACATAAACACCCGCCAACCTGGTGAATGGGATCAAAGCAACCAGCCTTTATTTAAAATAAAGATATTCACAGGTTGTTCACGATATACCGTTGTTTTTATGAGTGGCCGTGCATTGGTTCAGTGAAAGTCGATTGACAAACCCGAGTTGATATCCGAGGAATCCCCCGCCGATGAAGTGTTCCAACCCCATTTTCGGAATCTGCCTTCTGTTTGTGGCAGTTGGTTGCGATCGCGCTCCCCATTCGACCATTGTGTCCGAACCGCTGCGTGACCGGCCTGCCCGGGAAGAAGGCGCTCCCCTGTTTGAAAAATTGGCCCCGGCGCAGACCGGCGTGGATTTTTCGCACCGAATGGCCATGAATCATCCGCTCAGCCGCCTCAACAGCTCCGGGTTCGTTTGTGGCGGGGTTTGCATTGGTGACTTCAACGGCGACGGCCGGCCGGACCTGTTCCTGGCCAATGGGCCGGACAAGAACGGCCTTTTTCTGCAAAGAGACGAATTTCGTTTTGAAGATGTGACCCAACAGGCCGGAGTCGACGGGGGTGATGCCTGGGGTTCCGGGGCGGCAGCGGCTGATTTCGACGGCGACGGCGATCTGGACCTGTACGTCTGCAACTACGACGCCCCAAATCAACTGTTTGTCAATGACGGCACGGGAACGAAATTCACCGACGAGGCGGAATCGCAGGGGCTGGCGATGATTGATGCCTCGCTCACACCGTCGTTCGTCGACTACGACCGGGACGGTGATCTCGACCTGTTCGTCGTGACCTACCGATACTACCGGCCCGGTGGTCGGCCCGCGAAAACCCCCATCGTCATGCGAAACGGCCGCCCGAAGATTCTCGCCGGATTCGAGAAATACTATGACCTGCGCCAGGTCGGCCCGTCAAACTGGACCGTGGACACATGCGGCCGCCCGGACCGGCTTTTCCGAAATGACGGCTCGGGGCGTTTCACCGATGTCAGCGAGAGCGCTGGGATCACGGAAAAGGGCCACGGCCTCTCGGCGACGTGGTGGGATCACGACCGGGACGGCTGGCCCGATCTCTACGTGGCCAACGATTTCACCGACCCGGAGCACCTCTACCGCAACAACGGCGATGGCACATTCACCGACGTGCTGGAGCAGGCGATGCCGTACACAAGCTGGTCGTCGATGGGGGCGGACTGCGCCGACCTGAACAACGACGGGCTGCTCGACCTATTCGTCGCCGACATGGCCGCCACGACACACTACAAGTCCAAGGTCACCATGGGCGACATGGGCGACCGGCGCTGGTTCCTCGAGAATGCCTGGCCACGGCAGATCATGCGCAACAACCTCTTCCTCAATACCGGCACGCCGCGCTTCATGGAGGCCGCCTTCCTCTGTGGGCTGGCCGGGACGGACTGGAGCTGGGCCGTCAAGCTGGCCGACCTCGACAACGACAGCCGCGTCGATGTCTACGTCACCAACGGCGCCTCGCGCATGATCACCGACGCCGACATCACGGTCACCCCGCAGATGCTCGTCGGCAAGACCGAGTGGGAACTGTGGAAAGAGCAGCCCACGATGAAGGAGGTCAACCTCGCCTTTCGCAACAAGGGCAATTTGCAGTTCGAGCAAACCGCCAAGCCGTGGGGCCTCGCCCACGAGGGCATGAGCTACGCAGCCGCCTACGGCGACCTCGACGGCGATGGCGATCTCGACCTCGTCGTGACCAACATCGACGAGCCGACGAGCATTTACCGCAACATGGGCCACGAGGGCCACCGCGTGCTCGTCCGGCTGGTTGGTGCCGGGAGCAACCGTGACGGTCTCGGT
>CAJWPV010000108.1 GCA_913045395.1 uncultured Verrucomicrobiota bacterium
CAGGTGATTCAAAACGATAAGGATATAAAAAATGCATTCTGGAATGAATAGAAGAGAATTTGTTAAATCAACCGGTTTGGGTACTGCTGGTGCTGCTTTACGGCCAAATCTTCGAAGATTACGGAAAACCCACCGCAGGGAGATCGTGAGGCTGTCGTAGATATTTCGAAGATTTACAACCATGGAAATGGCCTTGTTCAATGATAGCGTGTAATACCGCCCTTCTAGGTTCGGGATGGAAAACCGAACGATTAGTGGGGGTTATAAGATAGAGGGGAAGGAGCCAAGCGATGTTTATTTAGCCTGCAATGACGACTTCAGTGCCGGTTTTTTTAAGTTCGGCGACGAGGTCGGCGGGGGCTTGCGTATCGGTGACGATGGTGTCGATCGCGTCGAGTCCGCAGAGGGGGGAGACGGAGCGGCGATTGAACTTGGTGTGATCCAAACAAAAAATGATCCGTTGAGCCGACTTGAGCATGGCTTGCTGAATGTCGATTAAGAGGGCGTGGGAGTTGGTGATACCGTCGAGCGTAATACCGCCGGCGCTCATCACCGCTACGTCGGCGTGCATTCCGGACAGCGACTCGACAGCGAGTGGGCCGACCAACACACCGAGCCTCGGATAAATCACTCCGCCAGTGACAAGCACCTCGACACTGTTGTCGGAGCCGAAGTGATTGGCCACAGGCAGCGAGTTGGTGATGACGTGAGACGCTTTCTCGCCCAAGTACTTGGCCACGTGGTAGGTGGTGGTGCCGGCGTCAATAATTACGCCTTGGTTGGGCTGGATGAGCGCGGCGACCGCTTCGCCAATTGCCTCTTTCTCGTCCAGTTGATGTGTGTCCCGGGCCGTGAAGGCGAATTCATCGGACTTGGGTGACACCAGGCGCGCGCCGCCGTGGGTGCGGCGAAGCGCGCCCTTGGCCTCAAGCAGCGTGAGGTCCCGGCGGACGGTGGAAACCGACACGTCGACCCTCTCCGATAGCTCTTCAAGCGAGGCAAACTCCACTTTTTGGAGATGCTGCTCGATCATAAATTGGCGCTCTTCTGCCTGCACGTGGGAGCAATTTGGTAGATTTTGAAATATCATGCAAGTTTATTGTTGACAATCTTTCAAATTAGTTCATTTTGTTTGCCGAGGAGCGATTTTATGGCTGTTCAAGCTAATCCAGTTCATCGCGCTGTGGTGGAGCATTTGGTCCGTCGGGCTGTTTATCAGCGAATGGGCAAGCCGGTGCCAGGCACCGGTAGTGCGCCCAATCCGTTGGTGGTGAACATCAGCGCCCGCCACTGCCATCTCACACAAGAGGCGGTGGAGGCCCTGTTTGGCAAGGGACATCAGTTGACGCCGATGAAAGGGCTGTATCAGGAAGGGCAGTTCGCGGCGAAAGAGACGGTAACGCTGGTCGGGCCTCGAAGCCGTGTGATCTCGAATTTGCGCATCCTCGGCCCGTGCCGGACGCTGAACCAGGTGGAGTTGGCATACACTGATGCGATCGCGCTTGGTTTCGAAATTCCGCTGCGAAAATCCGGCGTGATTGAGGGCACGCCGGGCGGGATGCTGATGGGGGCGGAAGGATTTTTTGAGATGCAGGACGGCATTATCCGCGCCGAGCGCCATGTGCACATGCACCCGGAGGACGCGGCGCATTATGGCGTTGCAGGTGGCGACCGGATGAAGTTGAAGATAGGCGGGCCGTGCGCGATGACGTTTGACGAGATGTTGGTTCGCGTGGACGAGAGTTTCAAACTCGAGGTGCACATCGACACCGACGAGGGCAATGCGGTGGACCTCAAGCCGGACACATCGTGCGAGTTGGTGAAGTAATTTTTTCGTAAAACCCAAAACATAATATGAGTGAAGCATTAGGAATGATCGAAACCAAGGGATACGTTGGCAGTGTTGAAGCCAGCGATGCCATGGTCAAGGCAGCCAACGTGAACCTGGTGAAGACCGTGCCGATTGGCGGCGGCTTTATCACCGTGTTGGCCAAGGGAGACGTGGGCAGCATCAAGGCCGCCGTGGACGCAGGCACCAACGCCGCGGCCCGGGTCGGCGAACTGGTCAGCTCACATGTCATAGCCCGTCCGCACGAGGACCTGTTGCAGGCGTTCAACAATCCGCCGGGCAGGGCGAACAAGTAACCAAAAACCATTACACAAAAAAACATCATGGCTGAACAAGCAATAGGAATGATTGAGTGCAAGGGCTTCTGCGCGTTGATGGAAGCCAGCGACGCCGCTCTCAAGGCGGCCAATGTCACGATGACCGGCTGGGACAAGGTCGGCAGCGGATTAGTGACCGGTTTTTACCGTGGCGATGTCGCCGCAGTGAAGGCTGCGACCGATGCTGGCGCCTCTGCGGCCGCTGATGTCGGCGAAGTGGTGAGCGTGCAAGTCATCCCGCGCCCTCACGAAGACCTCAAGGGCTTGGGCGAGTGGTTGCACTAAGCAACCGCCTGGCCAAGCGCCTGGCTGAAATCGAGTGAAAATCCTCATCGCCAACCTCGGGTCGACCTCCATGAAGTACCGCCTGTTTGATTTTTCGGGCGGCGACGGTGAGCTATTGACGCGTGGCGGGCTGGAGCGGGTGAGCGACCATGCCGGGGCGATCGAGCAGGTGCTCTGCGAGCTTCGGTCGGGCAACTGGATTGATTCCGAGGAGGATCTCGCTGCAGTGGGTTTCAAGGCCATCATGGCCCAGGGACGCACTGGCTGTCTCGAGTTGACGCCGGAGGTTGTGGATTCGATGGAGGCCTGTAACAACGTCGCCCCGGCGCACAACCCGCCGTACATCCGGGGAATCCGGTTGTTCGCCCAGAAGATGCCAAGCGTGCCGTTGGTTGGGTTGTTTGAGACGGCGTTTTATCAGTGGGTGCCGGAGGCCTCGACGCGATACGCGGTGCCGCAAAGCTGGCACGACGCGGGTGTTCGTCGCTGGGGTTTTCACGGCGCGAGCCACAAATTTATCGCCGAGCGCTCGGCGGAACTGCTCAATCGCGAAGACGTGGTTCAGCGCGCTCGCAACCTGTACGTCGATAATGCCGGGTCGCCGGTGGACGGCCCGCCGCTGCGGGTGATTTCCTGTCATCTAGGCGGCAGCTCGTCGATCGCCGGTATCCTCAACGGGGCAGCGGTCGGCAACAGCATGGGACTGAGCCCGCAGTCGGGTCTGCCGCATAACAACCGCGTGGGCGATCTCGACTCAATGGCGGTGCTGCACATGATGCGCCGCGACGGCCTGTCGATCGACAGTGTCGAAAACGCTCTGTGCAACGAGAGCGGCCTCAAGGGGTTGAGCGGCGGCCATAATGACATCCGCGACATCATCTCGGAGGCCGACTCCGGCAACGTGGAGGCCAAGCTTGCACTGGACGTGTACGTGCACGCAGCGCGGCACTGGCTCGGCGCGTACTTTGCGCAACTCAACGGGCTCGATGCGCTCGTGTTCACCGCCGGAATTGGCGAGAACCGCGCCGGCATACGTGCCGCGATCTGCAGCGAGCTCGACCGGCTCGGTATCCGGCTTGACGCCGAAAAAAACGAAGCGGCTCAAGCCGAGGAAACGGTCATCAGCGCGGATGATTCACCAGTCAAGGTCATGGTCATACCCACCAATGAGGAGCTGGTTGTGGCGCGCGAGGTGAAACGCTATCTGGAGCACAGGCGAAACTAATTTTTTACCGTACAAAAACTAAAATAAAAACTGATATGTCACAACAAGCAATAGGACTAATCGAAACGCGGGGCCTCGTGTCCCTGATTGAAGGAACTGATGCCATGCTCAAGGCGGCTAACGTGGAGTTGTCTGGCCCGGTGCAGCAGGTGGGCAGCGCGCTCGTGAGCTCGTGTGTCACCGGCGATGTCGCTGCCGTCAAGGCGGCCACAGACGCCGGTGCGGAAGCCATCAAGGCAATCGGCGGCGAACTTGTCAGTGTGCACGTGATTGCGCGTCCGCACGGCGATGTCGGCACGGTTTTGCCAAAACCTGCTAAGCAATAAGGAGGCACAGGCATGTTCCTTGCCCGAGTAGAAGGGTCTGTTGTCGCGACCAAGAAGGATGAAGGACTGAGCGGCCGCAAGCTGCTGCTGGTTCGACCTCAACTGGTTGACGAGAGTGATCCCGCCAAGTTTTGCCCCGGCAAAAACACCATCGTTGCGGTGGACTCAGTCGGCGCTGGTGAGGGGGAATTGGTGATGTTTACCCAGGGCAGCTCCGCCCGACTGGCGCCCAACATGAAGAGTGCCCCGGTGGATGCCGTGGTGGTTGGCATCGTCGACACTGTGGACGTGCTTGGCCAAGTGATCCACGACTCAAAGACCGACAGCCAAGCCTAGAGCCGTTTGGCCAAGCGGGCAGCAAACCGATAATACGAGAAAAACAACATGCCAAATACAGTAAATGAAGCACTGGTCCGCGACGTGATTGAGGACGTGCTTGGCCGCCTGGGCGGCAGCACGACGATCGTTGCTCCAATGCCCACGGCCACGCCGGCCGGCGACAACGGATCGTGCAGTTGTCAGGCCAAGGACAGCGGTGGCAGGGATTTTGGTGTTTTCCAGACCGCCGACGAGGCGTGCGATGCCGCGGCCAAGGCGTTTCAGCAACTACGCGGGCAGGGTGTCGAGGCACGCCGCAGAATCATCGAAATCGTCAAGAGCCTTTGCGAGGACAACGACGAAGAGTGGGGCCGCATCGAGCTGGAGGAAACGAAGATTGGCCGGCTCGATCACAAGATCCAGAAGCTTCAAATTATCCGCGATGTGCCGGGTGTCGAGTGGCTGCGGCCGGACGGGCGCAGCGGTGACCACGGTATCACGCTTGAGGAGTTCACGCCGTTCGGCGTCGTCGGTGCGGTGACACCCTCGACCCACTCAATCCCGACCCTGGCCGGCAACATCGTCAACATCGTCGCCGCCGGCAACGCGGTGGTGTTCAACGCGCATCCGGCGGCCAGCCGCTGCGCCGCAATGGCGGTACGCAAATTCAACGAGGCGATTCATCGTGCCATTGGTATCGAGAACATTGCCTGCATCATCGAGCAGCCAACGCTCGAGTCGTTCGGGGAAATGTGCTCGAACGAAAACGTGCGCCTGCTCTGCGTGACTGGCGGGCCGGGCGTGGTGGACGCTGCGATGAAGACCGGCAAGCGTGCCATCTGCGCCGGGCCGGGCAACCCGCCGGTGCTCGTGGACGACACCGCCGACATCGACCGCGCCGCCCGTTGTGTCGTGGAGGGCGCTGCTTACGACAACAACCTACTCTGCATTGGCGAGAAGGAGGTCTTCGTGCTGGATAGTGTCGCCGATGCGTTCATGTCCGCGCTGGAGAAGCATGCCGCCGTGCGTTTGAACGGGTCGCAACTCGATGCGCTGACGCAGGCCGCATTTGTGTTTCAGGAAGGGCAGGGCGCCGGTTGCGGCCACGCAGCCACGAACAAGGATTTTATTGGAAAAGATGTCCCGGTGTTGGCGCAGGCCGCCGGCGTGAATGTGTCAAGCGGTGTACAGCTATTGTTTGCCGAGACGGATGCGAACCACCTGTTTGTCAATGAGGAACAGATGATGCCGATGCTGCCGATCGTCCGTGTCTCCAGCGTGGAGGAGGGTGTCGAGGCGGCCTTAAAGGCCGAGCACAACTACCGCCACACGGCGATCATTCACTCGCACGACGTGAACAATATGACCGCCATGGGCCGCGCGCTAGACACGACGTTGTTCATCAAGAATGGGCCGAGCATGGCCGGGCTGGGCCTGGGCGGTGAGGGGTACCTGAGCTTTTCCATCGCCACGCCGACCGGCGAAGGCGTAACTAATCCGCGGACGTTTACCCGTGTGCGCCGCTGCGTGATGGTCGATAACTTGAGGATTTACTGAGTATGCGCCTGGCACGA
>CAJWPV010000109.1 GCA_913045395.1 uncultured Verrucomicrobiota bacterium
CCTGGTCCACCTCGAGCACCTGCGCCTCGACTTCCAAGCCCTTTTTCAACACCTCGGACGGGTGGTTGATCTTGCGGGTCCAAGAAATGTCGGAGACGTGAATCATGGCGTCTAGACCCTCCTCGAGCCCCATGAAGGCGCCGTAGCTGGTCAGGTTTCGAATCTTGCCGGTCACCTTTGTGCCGACCTTGTATTTATCCTGGGCCAAATCCCATGGGTTGCTCTCGAGCTGGCGTGTGCCAAGTGAGATTTTCTGCTCGTCCTGGTTGATACCGAGCACCACGGCCTCGATGTCCTCGCCGGCCTTGAGTACCTCGGAGGGCTTGTTGATGCGCTTAGTCCAGGACAATTCGCTGACATGCACCAGCCCCTCGACTCCCGGCTCCAACTCGATGAACGCGCCGTACGGCATGAGGTTGACCACCTTGCCCGCCACCTTGCTACCGATGGGATATTTCTCCTCGATCTTGTCCCAAGGGTTGGCCTGTTTTTGTTTCAGTCCGAGGCTGACACGCTCGCTCTCCTTGTTGATGTCGAGCACAACCACCTCAAGTTCCTGGCCAACAGCCAACATCTGCGAGGGATGCGTGATGCGGCCCCAACTCATGTCGGTGATGTGCAGCAAGCCGTCCAATCCGTTCAGGTCAACAAAGGCCCCAAAGTCGGTGAGGTTCTTGACGGTGCCCTTGCGGATGTCGCCCGGCACCATGTCATTGAGGAGTTCCGCGCGCTTGGCGGAACGTTCCTCCTCGATCAGTTCGCGGCGACTGAGCACGATGTTTTGCCGCTCGAGATTGAGCTTCATCACCTTGAAATCGTAAGTCTGGCCGACGTATGGCTCCAAATCGCGCGGGGTGGTGACGTCGATCTGCGACGACGGCAGGAAAGCCTCCACGCCAATATTCACAATCAAACCGCCCTTGACCGCCGCCTTGACTCGACCCTTGATGTGGCCTCCCTCCTCGCAAATGGTTTTGATGTTGTCCCAGTTCTGCTTGAAAATGGCCTGCTCGTGGGATAACTCGACCATGCCGTCGCGGTCCTCGAGCCGCAGGATTTGCACATCCACCATGTCTCCCAGCTTCAATTCCTCCTCGTCGTGATCCTCGAATTCGTTGACCGGCACGGAGCCCTCGCTCTTGTAACCGATGTCGATCATGACTTCCTTCTGACGGATCTCAATGACCGTCCCTTTGACTATTTGGCCTGCGGCAAAGCTGGTTTGGCTCTGCGCCATGGCCTCTTCCATGGTTAGTGACACTATATTATATTATAAATCGGAGTAAGTTTCCCCAGAAAAACCGGTGGCTCGTGAAAAGCGCCCGAAGACGGAGCGACCGGGTTAAAGGTTTAGTTACTCGGTTAACGATTGTTTCTCAGCTTCCAACGGGCTGCCCGCAAACACGGGGCCCAGCGGCGGGGCAACATACGCATGGCCATGCCGATTGCAAGTGCCATTTCGAGAAATAGCTTTGTTTTATTTGAAGGAATCCAAGGCTCGACGGGCCTCGCGGCGGACGTAGTCGTACTTGTCGCTTGTCAATTTCCTGATTTCCGGCTCCGCCTTGCGTGCGTCTTTGCCCGCCCGCCGCAACGCCTGACAGGCGAAGAGGCGCACCAGCGGCTCCTCGTTGTCGAGAATCGAGATGTACAGATCAACGTCACGGACGCGCACTCGGCGCAGGGCCTCCAACGCCAGCTTCCGATCCTCGCTCGTTTCGAGTCGGGCAAACAACTCCGGCCCGGCCGGCCGGGCGTCCGATCCGAGTTCTCCCAGCCCTCGAATGGCCGTGTGACGCACCTTGGCCGACGCGTCGCCAAGCGCCGGCTTGAGTAGCGCCAATAATTTGCCGTCATCCGTCTCTACCTTGGTCAAGGCATTCAACGCGCTGGCACGCACGCCCGAGTCGGCGTGGCCGACGGCTTGGTTCAGCGCTGGCAGCGCCGGCTTGGCCTCGGGTCCCAGCTTAGCCAACGCGTCGAAAGCGGCTGACTGGGTCGCGGCATGCTTCACTTCCAGCACGCCGACCAAACGCTTCACCGCAATGCTGGGCAGCTTGCGAAAACCTCCGAGTGACTCGACCACCGCCAGGCGCAAATCGGTGCCGGCCCCGTCGAGCATGCCGGCCAGCCGCCTAGCCAGGGCCGTATCTTCGCTGCCGAGTTTGCCGATGGCGCGCACGGCGCTGAGTTGGACCGCGGCATCCCGGTCGTCGAGGCTCTCGACCAGTGCTGAGGTCGCCCCGCGCGCGCTTGGCCCAAGACTAGCAAGAGCATCCATCGCCTCCTGGCGGACAAGTGTGTTGTCATCGCGCATGGCCGCCTGCAGCCGCGGCATCAGGCTGGCCGGCTTGGCTGTGGACGCCACCAGCGCAGACAAAGCCATACTGCGAAACGCCGCCTGTTTGTGTTCCAAAAACGGCAAAATTGCCTGCCGCGCTGCCGCCGACTTGGCCGCGATGTTTTTCAGCCCAAGCAGCGCGAGATAAACCGATCCGTCAGCCTGTTGCGCCTTCAGGGCGGCTGCCAGCGCAGGTGTTGCCTGTAGGCCGATCTCGCCAAGGCAGCTGGCCTGCCACGATTTGCCGCCGAGCATGGCTAAGGGCTGCGACTTGGCCGACGCCAATATCCACGGCACCGCCGCTTGGCCAATATCAATCATCGCTTGACGACATGCCGCCCGTTCCGCCGCCGCCGCCTGGCCAAGTTGGGTGATCAGCCTGGGAACAGCGTCCCCGGCATCCGGTCCGATGCGTCCGAGTAGATTGATCGCCTGGCCGCGCTTGACCGGGTCGTCACTCGCCAGCCGCTCGACCAGATGCGGAACGGCTGCCCGGCTCTCAGGACGCAGGCTGAGCAGGCCGTTCATGGCTTCGTGCCGGACACGGTCGCCATCGTGATCCAGCGCCTGTAAAAGCAATGGCAGTAACTGTTCGCCGGGCAGTCCGACTCGATTCAGCGCCTGAAGTCCGTTGGCCGTGACCCGGCTGGACGGCTCCGCCTCAAGCCGCTTGGCCAAGCGTTTGGCCGGCTCACCCGGCTCGCTCATCCAGCCGATGGCCACCGCGGCGGCGGCGCGGACATTTTCGTTATCCGAGCCAAGCGCCTCCAACACCTGCGGATGCGCCGCCGGTCCAATCTTGCCCAGCGCGGCCCCGGCGGCTTCGCCGAGGTAAGTCTCTTCGTCGGCCAGCAGGGTGAAGAGGCGCGGCGCCGCCTCATGGGCGTCCGAGCCCATATTGCCGAGTACCCGGGCCGCGCCGCTTCGAATCGACTCGCTCTCATTGCCCAGCGCGTCGATAAGCTGAGGAACAGCGGCCGGGCCAATCCGTGTCAAGGCAGTCACCACTCGAAGCCGCACCTGGTCGCGGTAACGACGGCTGCTGCGCCGCAGGCGCTTGATGAGTTCCGGCGTGGCCCCGTGGGCATCCGGCCCGAGATTAGCCAGCGCGGTGGCGGACCAGAAGAACACCTGTTCCTGGTCGTCGTCCAGCGCCCTGACCAGCGCCGGCACGGCTGGCTTGGCTTCCGGGCCGAGCAACGCCAGCGCCCGGGCCGCCTCGCGCCGGGCAACCTTGTCACCTTCGCGCAGATCGGAGATCAACCGGTCCACCTCCCCAGCGGCAGCCAGCAGAGACCCAAGCAAGAAAAGTAAAATAGTGTTCGAAATCTTCATGCCTGAAAAAAATCCCGCTGACGGCGGGATTGGAATTCAATCGGTGACTGGCTGCCGGTTCACGACAAAAACGGCAGTTTGCCGGTGCTGTCGTTGAACGAGTCGGTTGTCGCCCCAGCTTGGTTCAGCATCGTGACAAATAGGTTGTTCAGCGGTGTGTCGCCAGAATACTGGATGTGCCGGCCAGGCCGAATCCATCCGCCGCCGCGTCCCGCGAGCACAATCGGCAAATTCTCGTTGTTGTGGCGGTTGCCGTCGCTGATGCCGCTACCGTAAACGATCATGCAATTGTCGAGCAGTGAGCCGTCTCCTTCCGGAATCGATTTCATCTTCTGCAGCATGTACGAGAGCTGCTCGACGTGGAAGGTGTTGATCCTGCTGATCTTCTCCAGCTTGTCTCGGTTGTTTTGATGGTGTGATAGCGAATGGTGGCCCTCATTCACACCGATAGGACGGTAGCTGCGGTTCGAGCCGGCATTGGCCAGCATGAAGGTAGAAACCCGGGTGACATCGGTCTGGAACGCGAGAATCATCATGTCGCCCATCAGACGGATATGTTCCTGGTAGCTGTCCGGCACGCCTTCCGGCTTCCCGAGCCCCGCGAGCACACTCGACTTCGAGGCGCTTTCGCCCTCAGTCCACTCGATGCGCTGCTCAATCTCGCGAACGGCAGCCAGATACTCGTCGAGTTTCTGGCGGTCGTTGCCGCTGACCTTCCTGGTGAGCGAACGGGCATCCTCCAGCACGAAGTCTAGAATGCTTTTCTGGTAACGCTGTCGCCTGGCCAGGCTTTCGTTGCGTTCGCTCTTTGGACCGTTGCCGAATAGGCGCTCGAAAACCAGGCGCGGGTTGGTCTCCTTGGCCATCGGCGTGGCGCCGTCACGCCACGAGACGTTGTTTGAGTAGGCGCAACTGTAGCCGGAGTCGCATTTGCCAGACTGCCGGCCGCGCTCGGTGCCCAGCTCCAGCGAGGCGAAGCGCGTCTTATGACCGATCTTTTGTGCGGCGAACTGGTCCACCGATACGCCGGCTCGAATCTCCGAGCCTTCGCTCTTGAGCGGCTGCACGCCGGTCAGGAACACCCCGGCACAGCGGGCGTGGTCGCCGGGGCCGTCGCCGTTGGAGCGACCCTTGTCCTGCGTCAACCCGCTGAGCACGCAGAGGTCGCGCTTCACCGGCGAGAGCGGCTTGAGGATGCGCGGCAAATCGTGGTCCGCGCCGGTGGCTGACGGCTTCCACTCCTGCATGTGGACGCCATTCGGCACGAACAGAAACGCCATCCGCACCGGAAGCTTCGCGGACGCTGCACCGGCCAAGGCACGCACCGGGTTCATGCTCTCGAGCATCGGCAGTGACACCGCCGCTCCGAGCCCCTTGAGAAAGGTACGTCTGCGAACCTGGCTTGGGTTACTCATCGCTTTCTGTATGTAAGTTGCTCAACAGGAATGGCTTGCTGTTCACCACACCGCTCAAGAGAGCGGAAAAACGGTGGCCGTTTGCCTTCAAATCCTTGCAAATATCATCGACCGCGCATTTGTCGAAATACTCCAAACCTCGGCCAAGCGCGAAAGTTAGCATTTTCTCCGCCAGCGTGCGAATAAAAGTTTCGCGCGATTTCAGCACTTTTTTAAGTCCTTCCGGTCCGTTAATCGTCTCGCCGGTGGGCAGTTCGCCGGTGGGATCGATTGGAAAATTGCCGTCGAGATCGCGCCACGCGCCGATTCCGTCGAAGTTCTCCAGCGCAAAGCCAAGCGGATCCATCTTCGAGTGGCAGGTCGCGCACTCGGTCTTTGCGCGATGCTTCTCGAGCCGCTCGCGGAGCGTACCGCTGGTGATCGCCTCTTCATTTTCCTCCAGCTCCCCGACATCGGGAGGAGGCGGAGGAGGCGGGGTGCCTAGAATCTCCTCGAGAATCCATTTGCCGCGGTTGACCGGCGAGGTGCGGGTGGGGTTCGACGTGATTGTGAGGATGCTCGCGTGCGTCAGAACGCCGCCCCGGCCGCTGCCCTTGGCCAAGCTCACCCGCCGGAACTCCGGCCCGCTCACACCATCGATACCGTAATGCCTAGCCAAACGATCGTTGAGGTAGGTGAAGTCGGAATCGATCAACTCAAAGATACTGCGATCCTCCTTCATCACCGCCCCGAAGAACAACTCGGTCTCGCGCTTCATCGCCGTGCGAAGGTTTTCGTCGAA
>CAJWPV010000110.1 GCA_913045395.1 uncultured Verrucomicrobiota bacterium
CGGATCTCGCGGTTCTCGAGCACCTTGTCCAGTCGCGCCTTCTCCACGTTGATGAGCTTGCCGCGGATCGGCAGGATCGCCTGAAATTTCCGGTCGCGCCCCTGCTTGGCCGAACCACCGGCTGAGTCGCCCTCAACGATGTACAACTCGGTGTTGACCGGGTCGCGGTCAGAGCAGTCGGCCAGTTTGCCTGGCAACCCACCGCCGGTCATCGCCGTTTTGCGAACGGTGTCACGAGCCTTGCGGGCCGCCTCGCGGGCACGGGCAGCGGTCAAACATTTATCGACGATCTTTTTGCCGAGCGACGGGTTGCTGTCGAAATATCCCATCAAACCCTCGTAAACGATCGACGACACGATTCCCTCCACTTCGCCGTTCACCAGCTTGACCTTGGTCTGCGACTCGAAGCGGGGGTTCGGCAACTTGACGCTTAGGATACAGATCAACCCCTCACGCACATCGTCGCCGGAGAGGCTCGGATCCTTCTCCTTGAGCAGCTTGTTCGCCTTGGCGTACTGATTGATCGCACGTGTGAGCGCCGTCCGGAAACCGGTCAGGTGCGTACCACCGTCAGAGTTGGCGATGGAGTTGGCGAAACAGAGAATCTGGTCGTTGTAGCTCGAGTTGTACTGCATCACACAGTCCACGATGACTTCATCCTTGGTGGAATGGAACGAAATCGGCTTGGCATGGATGACGTGCTTATTCTCGCCGATCTGCTTGACGAACTGCACGATGCCCTCCTTGTAAAAGAACGACTCCGACTTCCCCCCCTCGCGCTCGTCGGCCAGCGTGATGGTGATGCCCGGGTTCAGGAACGCCAATTCGCGCAGTCGGTATTGCAAAATCTCGAACTTGTACTCGGTGGTGATTGTGAAAATTTCCGGGTCCGGCATGAAGGTAATCTTGGTGCCGGTCTTCTTCGTCTTGCCGATGACGTCGAGCTTCTTGGTAGTCTTGCCCTGCGCAAACTCGATGTAGTGAACCTCACCGTCGCGATAAATCTCCGCCTTGAACCAGATCGACAGCGCGTTCACGCACTTCGCGCCGACCCCGTGCAGACCACCGGAGTACTTGTACGCCCCCTGGCCAAACTTGCCGCCCGCGTGCAGGTTGGTGAGCACCAACTCGACGGCCGGCATCTTGAATTTCTTGTGCGTGTCTACCGGGATGCCGCGACCGTCGTCCTCCACCGACACCGAGCCATCCACGTGGATCGCGACCTTGATCTTGTCGCAATAGCCGGCCAAGTGTTCGTCGATCGAGTTGTCGAGCACCTCGTAAACACAGTGATGAAGTCCGTTTTCGTCAGGGTCGCCGATGTACATCCCCGGCCGCTTCCGCACGGCCTCCAGACCCTCGAGTTTGTCAATTTTCGTTGCGTCGTACCGGTCGGTACTAGCTGTCTTTTTAGGCACTTTTTTTCTATCTAACAGGATTCAAAACGGGGTCGATGGGTTGCCGAGATTAAGGTCAATAACGGTCCTCGCCGTAAACGAGAATTTATACCAAAAAACACGATTACTTTACAACCCCTAAATCCATTATTCTCAAACAATAAAAGTGAAATATATTGTGGTTTTACTCCCATTAAAAATACAAGATATTGTGCTTTGCCTGCTTGTCTCCTCATCCCCGGCCCAGCGCCAAAAAAAAGCCCCGACTCAGCCCGTTTTCAACCGGATTTGCAGCGCCAAACATACCCCGCTTGGTCAAGCGACCCTGCCACAGAAATAAATCATTTCTATTTGTAGAATCGTTACGAAATCGGCATCAATGGTTCGCAGAAAAACACGGACGATCCCGACGACACCCCCACACAGGAGGAAGTGGAAGCAGCAAATGCAACTGATGAAGTCACCGGCGGTTGAGAACAACCGGGCGGTGAGGTTACTCGTTCTTGGAGAGGACGATGAACCAGGCGGAGTCGGTGCCACTTCCGCCGGCCAGAACCATGTAGCTGCCGGGCTTTAATGTCTGGCTTTTTTGAACTAGCATTTTGCCTTCGCTAAACAGGCTGACCGCAATTCTGCCCTTCTTTCGGTTGGAGACCTCGATTTTTGAGGTCTTGCTCAGCTTTGCTGTTTTTGTGACGCCGTCGCCTATGCTCAGTCGCCTTGAACGAAGTTCATAGTACTTCATCCATTTGAAGACCTTGGCCAAGCGCTTCCGAATCGTGTCGGAAACCTCCGTTTTACCTTTTTGCTCCTTGCTGGTGCCCAACACCAAGCGGGCCTGGACGGTAATTGGATCGGCCTGCGCCACAACAAAGCCGCCACTGACAAATAGCAGCAGTACGACCAGAAAGATAAATCGGCTTATCAAGTTGTTGAGCGACAAAGTTATCACTAAAGGAGAAGTTATAGATGGTTTGACGGCCCTAATCAAGCCATAGATCTATCTCGTCCTGCTGGAGGTCGAGAGAATAATCGAGCCAGACAACGCTCATAGTGTCGTCCCCAGTGTTGAAAGTCATCACATCGAGATCATCGATGGACAGTTCCAGTTCGTGATCGCTTCCCAGAGATATGCCGAGATCGGGCTTCGTGGTTTGTTGCAGAGTGAGCAACAGCACCAGACACGCCACGCCTGCCAGCGGCACCACCCAGCGCAGTAGCCGGTTGGCACCCGATGCTGGCCTAGCCAGGCGCTTGGTCTCCCGCTCTTCGTGCCTGATGGCTTCGGAGATTTGGCTCCAGTGAAAGTCACCCGACTCCGGCAGAGTGCGCGGCAACTCGGCACCGGTCATCAGCCCGCGCACGCCGGTGAGCCACGCGTGCAGTTCCTTGAGCCTGGCATCAGTCTCCAGGCGGCTGCGCCACTCCTTCGCCTCTTGGCCGGTGAGTTCACCGTCCACCAGGGCCTGCACCTTCAGTTGTATCTCGTTTTCGTTCATTCGATTAATCCGTCCCGTTTCAGCGTTTCCTTCAGCAAACTGGCCAAGCGTTTTCGGGCATAAAATAACCGCGACATGACGGTCCCGATGGAGGTTCCCATCTTCTCGGCGATCTCCCTGTACTCGAGTTGCTCGAACTCGTAGAGGACGATCACCGTGCGGTGCTTGTCCGAAAGCTTGGCCAAGGCAGCGTCGATTCGTTCCCGCAATTCCTCACGGCCCAGTCCCTCGATGGGATCGAGCGTCTCCATCTCCATCCGGTTTTCGACCGGGCCGGTGGATTCCTCCATCGCTTCGATAGAATCCGTCCGCGCCCGTTTCTGCCGCCGCAGTTCGTCGAGACAGAGGTTGGTGACGATCCGGCTCAGCCAAGTCGGAAAACTTGCCTCACCATGGAATTGCTCAAGGCGCTGCCACGCCTTCACCCACGCATTCTGGGAAAGATCCACCGCGAGACTCTCGTTGCGCATGATGCTGTAGGCACGCACGTAGGCGCGGTCGCGGTGCCGGGAGACCAACTCCTCAAATGCCTGCATGTCGCCCGCCTTGGCCCACTCGACCAGTTGGGGCTCTTCAGCCGAGGAGTATGCTGGTTCTTCCGGCATTTCAAGTGACGTGCCCCAAAACGGGCTTATTCAAGGCACTTACAATTTTCCCTTCGTGCTGGGCAATTGCCCGGCAATGCGCGGATCATGCTGGCAGGCAAAGTCGGCCGCACGGGCGAACGCCTTGAACAGTCCCTCGACGATGTGGTGCGGCTCGTCGCCGTACAGCAACTCGAGGTGAAGATTGCATCGGGCATCGTTGGCGAACGCCTGGAAAAACTCCCGTGCCAGGCCGAAGCGAAACACCGACGACATGTCCTGCGACTTGTCGGAGTCGGTGATGCCTTTTTGGTGGTGCCGTGCCAGGCCGCGCCAAGCGAGGTGCGGCCGGTTGCTGAAGTCGATGACGCACCGAACCAGGCACTCGTCCATCGGCACAAACGCCTCGCCGGTGAACGGGTTGCGCGGATCGAAGCCGGTGCCGTAACGCCGCACGCCCTTCTTGTCACCCAGCGCCTCGACGAACGCCTGGCCAAGCACGATGCCGCAATCCTCAACGGTGTGATGGTGATCGACCTCGACGTCGCCGTTGCATCGCAGGTTGAGATCCATCGTCGCGTGCCTGGCGAACAACGTCAGCATGTGGTCGAAGAACGGAATGCCGGTGTCGATTTTCGACCTGCCCCTACCGTCGATGTTCAGGCTGAGCCGAATCTTCGTCTCGCCGGTGTCGCGTTTAATCTGTGCCTTGCGTGGCTGCATGGTTTAATAAATTTTTCGCCGAAAACCCGGCGGACAAGCGGTGTCACTGGTCGAGCGACGCCAGGTAACGCTCGGCTTCGATCGCCGCCGCGCAACCCTGTCCGGCCGCCGTCACCGCCTGCCGGTAAACGTGGTCCGAGCAATCGCCCGCCACGAACACGCCGGCAACATTGGTTTCCTGCCCGCGCTTGGGCAAGATATAACCGGCGTCGTCCATGTCGATCACGCCCCGGAACAACTGCGTGTTCGGCACGTGCCCGATCGCGATGAACAACCCGGCGCAGTCGAGGCTGCTCTCGTCGCCTGTCTGGTTGTTGCGCACTTTCACGCCGGTAACCTTGTCCTGCCCGGCATCCAGCACCTCGGTGACTTCCGAGTTCCACACCGGCTCAATTTTTTTATGGGTCAACGTGCGTTCGGCCATGATCTTCGACGCGCGCAGTTCGTCGCGCCGGTGAACCAAGTAAACATTTGATGCAAAACGAGTTAGATAAGTTGCCTCCTCGCAGGCCGAGTCGCCGCCACCGACCACCACAAGCGGCTGGTCGCGGAACATCGGCAGCGCCCCGTCGCAGGTCGCGCAGTACGTGACACCTTTTTTCTCCAGCTTGGCCTCGCTCTCCAGCCCGAGATGCCGGTGCCCCGCCCCGCTGGCAATAACCACCGTCTGCGTCTCCACCTCGTTGCCGTCCACGGTCAGTTTCAATGGGCTGCCGCTGAAATCGATTGCATCCACCGCACTCCCGAACTGGATCCTCGCCCCGAACCGCTCGGCCTGCTGCTGCATCTCCATCATCAGTTCGGTGCCGTCGATGCCCTTGGCGAAACCGGGGTAATTCTCGACGATGCTGGTCGTGGTAAGCAAACCGCCCGGCATCGCACCGGTAAGCACAAGCGGCTCGAGACTTGCGCGGGCGGTGTAAATCGCAGCAGTCAGTCCGGCGCAACCGGACCCGATAATGACAACCTTCTCCATACAGGGAACGGACGGTAAAAGCGCAACCGTCCCTTGGCAAGCCAAGCGCTTGGCCAAGCTGAAGGGTGACTCAAAGCCCGATGAGCCGCTTCACGGCATCGGTCTTAGGCGCGACGACAGTCGGCTCTAGGCCAGCGACGCTGATGGCATTGTCCGGATCCTTAAGGCCATGGCCAGTGAGCGTGGCGACCACCCGGCTTCCCGCCGGAATCAAATTGTCGCGCACACAGTGGATCAGCCCGGCCAGCGACGCCGCGCTGGCTGGTTCGGCGAAAACGCCCTCGGTGCGCGCCGCCAACTTGTACGCCGCCAGAATCTCCTCATCGCTCACCTTGGCAATGTGGCCGTTGGATTCCTTGAGGGCATTCATCGCACCGTCCCAACTAGCCGGGTTGCCGATGCGGATGGCGGTGGCCACCGTCTGCGGATTCTCGATCGGCCGACCCTCAACCAGCGGCGCGGCGTTGGCGGCCTGAAAGCCGAACATCCTCGGCACCGCCTTGGCCAAGCCGGCGGCGCGGTACTCGTTGTAACCCTTCCAGTAGGCGGTGATATTGCCGGCGTTGCCAACCGGCAGGAAATGAAAGTCCGGCGCTTGGCCAAGCTGATCGACCACCTCGAACGCCGCCGTCTTTTGGCCCTCGATCCGCACCGGGTTGATGCTGTT
>CAJWPV010000111.1 GCA_913045395.1 uncultured Verrucomicrobiota bacterium
TATTGAAGTCACCTTCAGTGAGCCGATGTACGGCATAAATGCTGAGGACCTGATGATTAACGATTATCGGGCAATGGAGTTACGAGAGAGCGGGAACAGGTTTACATTTCACTTCAATCAACCTGCTGCCGGCACGATCCATGTCTGGTGGGCGCCAGGGCACGGAATCGGCGATCAAGCCTCCCCCCCTAACTCTTTCATCACGGAGAGCGACAAAGCCAACTGGAGCTACGAGTTGCTCGATAGCGTACCACCGCAACTAGCCAGCCGGCTGCCGAGCGAAAGCAAGATCCGCAAATTTAGCGAGGTTGAAGTGTGGTTTGACGAACCTGTCCAAGGCGTCAGTGCGACCGATCTTATGGCCAATGGCATCACAGCTAAGGCGTTAAGTGGTCTCGGTGCCGGGCCGTACATCTTTGAGTTTGACAAGTTGGCGATGGGCCAAGTGGAACTGACCTGGGCGGACGATCACGGAATCACCGATTTCAACAAGACACCCAACACGTTCGATGGCCAACCTTGGTCGGTCCAAGTTGACGCGACTCACACGCCCGGCAACGTAGTGATCAGTGAGTTTAGCGCGGCTGCCACCAAGGCTTACAAACGAGTGGATGGGGACTGGATCGAGCTGCACAATCACGGCGATGCCGAGGTGAACCTAGAGGGATGGTCGTTGACCGATGACAAGGAAAACCTGGCCAAGTGGATTTTCCCCAATGTGACGCTTGAGGCTGGAAGCCACATGGTAGTTTTTGCCACCGGCCAGGACACCAAAAGCACCAGCTCATCTAAACCGTTGCACACGAATTTTAAACTCAACCCCAACGGCGAGTACCTCGCGTTGTGCATCCCCGAGGTGCCACGGCAACCGGTGTCAGAAGTAATGTTTCCCGAGCAAGCTGCCGGTGTCAGCTATGGCCTAAATGAAAACGACGATTGGGTCTATTTATCGAAGCCAACACCGGGTGCAGCAAACAAATCCACGATGATTTCTGGACGAGTAGAAACAGTACATTTCAGTTTGCCACGCGGGTTTTACGGTCGGAAGGCGGTTTACCTCACCCTATCGACTGACACACCTGGTGCAAAAATCCGATACACGACCAACGGCGACACACCGGGCTGCTGCGGCAACGGAAAGTATGAGACCGTTGGCAAGGTTTACACCGAGCCGATCAGAATCGCAAAAACTAGCATCATCCGGGCCATCGCCCACAAGGAAGGGATGCTGTCCTCGAAGGTCAGGACTCACACCTATTTCTACGGGTTGCCGACAGCACGGCGGCGACTCCCCGCCCTCTCGCTAGTGACAGATAACCGTCACCTTTGGGGATCCAAAGGCATCCAAAAACAGCCCAATGCGCAGAGGCACGGCATTGCTTGGGAAAGACCAGTATCAGCGGAACTTATTCGCCCTGAGGACAATGGCGGCTTTGCGGTGGACTGCGGCATTCGTATACAGGGCGGCGGTTATGTGCGTCCAAAATACAATCCCAACTCTGGCTTACCGTTTAGTAAATATTCGTTTCGGCTATATTTCCGGGGCGATTACGGGGCCGGGCGACTCGAGTATCCATTATTTGGTCACATCCCTGTCCAATCATTCGACCGAATCGTCCTGAGGGCGGGAATGAACGATCACACCAGCCCCTTCATTAAAGACGAGTGGGCACGGCGCCTCTGCACGAACGTTGGGCAGGTTAGCCCCCGGGGCACATTCGTTAACCTGTTCATCAATGGTAAGTACAAGGGCTACTACAATCCAACCGAACGCATCGATACCAAGTTTCTTGCCGACTGGTATCAGACGGATGAAAACTATGACGTGATCGCACAGTTCAACGAAGTCAGAAGCGGTAGTGCGGTTGCTTGGAACAAAATGCTAAACTACGTCAGGAGATATGATATGAATGATCCGAAGCACTTTAAAGTTATCGAAAAACAGTTGGATATGGATAACTTTGCCGATTATCTCCTTCCCCTGATATGGGTTGCCAACCGAGACTGGCCGCATAACAACTGGAGGGCGGCTCGTCACAAGCCAGATGGAAAGTTTCGATTGTACGCTTGGGATAGCGAGCACGCATTTCAGGTAAGTACCAGCCACAATACAATTGCTAACGAATTAGGAGAAAGCAATGCCGCCGATATAGCGGTGCTTTTCAATAAGCTAAGAAAAAGCCGTGAATTTCAATTGATTTTTGCCGACCGCGTCCACAAGCACCTATACAACGATGGCGGACTAACGGACGTTGAAATTCGCAGGGTCTACGATGACCTCTACAACACCGTAAAAGGCACCGTGAGTGTCAGTAAAAGCTGGGGAACCAATTGGATTCGGAGCCGACGTTCTCCAATGTTACGACATCTCAAAGAAGCCAATGTGGCCGCCTCAGACCACGCTCCAAAGTTCAATCAATTTGGCGGTATCGTGCCCAACGGTTTCAAACTGAAAATGACTGCCAGCGAGGGTGACATTTACTTTACAACCGACGGTTCTGACCCCCGAACAAGCTACGCAGGCTCAGTCTCGGCATCGGCAAAATCTTACGACAAGGAACAAGGACTTAGCATTTTAAGATCAACCGAACAGTCCACCAGAATAAATGTCAAAGCACGGTCACTAAACGGCGGCACGTGGAGTGCTTTAACAGGAGCCACGTTCATGGCGGGTGACGAAAGCCCTCCAGTACGTTTTAGTGAGATTATGTACAATCCTCAGGGGGGCGATGCCTTCGAGTTCCTTGAACTCCAAAACATAGGCGACACTGAGGTGGATCTGTCCGGCTTCTCCTTCGAAGGCATCACCTTCCGTTTTGCCGAGAACAGCCCGCCGCTGGCCACCGTTTCGTACCTGTTGCTGGTCAACGACGCCAACGTAGAAGCGTTCCGCGCGCGCTATCCCGGCGTAAGGGTTGGTGGCCTGTACGAGGGCAGCCTCTCCAATAGGGGCGAACGCCTGGCCCTGATCGATCGCAACGGCGAGACCGTGCTGTCGGTGGACTACGACGACGGTGGCTCTTGGCCAAGCGAAGCAGACGGTGACGGCCATTCTCTCGTGCTGGGCAATCCAGACGGCGACCCCGACTCGCCGGCCAACTGGCATGCCAGCTTGGCCAAGGGCGGCACACCTGGTCGGCCAAGCCCAAGCGGCCCTCAGCCGTTGGTCGTCCTCAACGAGGTGCTCGCCGAGAATATCGCCTCGGTACAGAACGGTGTCACTTTCCCCGACTACGTGGAATTGAAGAACGTCGCCGGCACCGATGTATACCTGCAAAACTGGAGCTTAAGCGACAATCCGGCCAAACCCCGGAAGTTCAACTTTCCGGCCGACATCGTGATCCCGTCCAACGGCTATCTTGTGGTATGGCTGGATGACGCTGCGGGGGCGCCCGGGCTACACGCCGGTTTCGCGTTGGACAACGACGGTGACACCATCGCGCTATTCAACCCGGAGGGCGAACGCATTGACGTTCTGGGTTTCGGATTGCAGGTCGCCGACCACTCGATCGGGCGCGGCAGTGACAACGCTGTCTGGACTCTCAACCAGCCAACCCCCGGCAAGGCGAACAAATCCGCGCCCACCTCCAACCTGAAGAACCTTAAACTCAACGAGTTCGTTGCTGCTGCGCCACCGGGTGGCAATGACTGGATCGAGTTGTACAACACTGACAGCAAGCCAGCCGAGTTGTTTGAACTGATGTGGGAAGCCGGCTTGGCAAAGTTCACCTATCGCCGTCTCTCGTTCATTGCGCCAGGCGGCTACGCGGTGCTCAGTGCTGATGAGCGTCCAGGCGTGCGGCACCTCGATTTCCGGTTGCCGGCCGCCGGCGGCACTCTCCTGCTGCGCGACCCCAATGGGGCGGAACTTGACGACTTGAGCTACCGCACACAGCAGGACGGCGAGTCGCGCGGCCGCTACCCCAACGGCAATGGCCCATGGGTTACATTCACAACCACCATCAGCCCGGGCCAGGCCAACTATCTCCCGGAAGCCGAAGGCTTGAGGTTTAATGAGTTGATGGCCATCAACGACTCGGCCGTCATAGATCCGCTTGGACGAACCAGTGACTGGATCGAGATCTGGAATAATTCCTCAAAGTCAACTGACCTCACCGGCATGAGTTTAAGCATCGACAAGATCGAGCCTGGGCAATGGACCTTTCCCGAGGGCAACAAGCTCAGTGCCAAGGGCCGGTTGCTCATCTGGTGCAACGGCTCCCGCGACCCCGAGCTTGGCCCATCCAACTATTTAAACACCGGCTATTCGCTTGGAGGCACACACGGCGCCTTATATTTGTTCAATGCCAGCGAACAGATTGTCGACAGCTTAAGATACGGGTTTCAGGTGCCGGACCTCTCCATCGGCCGCAACAATAGTGGCGAATGGACACTGCTAAGCTCCCCCACACCCGGACAAGACAACAAAACCCCTTCGATCCTGGCCACCCCGAGTAACCTGGTCATCAATGAGTGGATGGCCAACGGACGGGGCGACGACTGGATTGAGTTGCACAATCCGCAAGCGATGCCAGTTAAAATGGATGGGATGTATCTGACTGACGATCTCAGCTCGATCGGTATTACCCAGTTTGAAATCCCTCAACTGAACTACATCGCCGCGCGCGGCTTCGTGAAGTGGGTCGCCGACGCCGACTTAGCCAAAGGAGGCGACCACGTGAACTTCAGCCTGGCCAGCCTCGGCGAACCAATCGCCCTTTACAGCCGGACAAAGTCGCTTGTGGACAAGCATGAGATCTCAATAACTACCCTCGGGGAGTCGGAAGGGCGGTTGCCTGATGGCGCCTTGCAGATCACCACATTTCCCGACACACCCACTCCTGGAAAATCCAACTATCTGCCGGTGCGAAACGTGGTCATCAACGAGGTGCTCGCTCATACTGATCCTCCCTTCGAAGACGCCATCGAGCTTCGAAATCTCTCCACCGAGCCCGTCAATATTGGCAACTGGTGGATCAGTAACTCGGAATCAAACCGGAACAAATTCCAGATTCCGGCTAATACTATTTTGTCCGCTCGAGGCGTGACGGCCTTTTACGAGGCACAGTTCAACCCGGCGCCGGGAGCGGATCACAGCTTTGCGCTCAACTCCGCACACGGCGACAAGGTCATTGTCTCTCAAACGGATAGTTCCGGACAACTAACCGGCTACCGCACTATCGCCGAATATGACGCGTCGGAGAATGGTGTCTCCTTTGGCCGGGTGAAAACCAGCATTGGCGACCAGTTTGTCACCCTGGCCAGTCCGACATTCGGCGTCGACAATCCGTCCTCCTCGTCGGCATTCCGCCAAGGCAACGGAGCGCCCAACGCCACGGCCAAGGTCGGCCCAGTGGTCATCCACGAGATCATGTACCACCCTGCCCCGCTGCCACTCGGTGCCGGCACGCCGGATGATGAGTTCATCGAGCTACACAACATCACCAACACGACCGTACCGTTGTACGACCCGTTGCACCCGGAGAACACATGGCAGATCGGCGGTGGCGCAACGTTTGAGTTCCCACGCGATTTCCAGTTGCCGCCTGACAGCTACGTGGTTTTGATCGAGTTCAACCCGGCAAAGAATCCTGAAAAAGCAGCGCGCTTGGCCAAACGCCACGGCATCCCGGAAGGTGTGCCGATCCTTGGCCCGTTACGCGGGCAGTTGGCCAACGGCGGTGACACTGTGAGCCTGTACAAGCCGGACCCGCCGCAGGGCCTGCAGCATGACGACGCCGGTTTCGTGCCGTACATTCTCGTGGACCAAGTCACCTTCAACGACACCGTGCCTTGGCCAGGCGATGCCGACGGCCTGGGCGCCTCGCTG
>CAJWPV010000112.1 GCA_913045395.1 uncultured Verrucomicrobiota bacterium
AGGTTCAACCGTTCGGCGTAGTCGGCCATTGCAGCGCCCAAGTCACCTAACTGTTCACTGAGTGACGACTGCTCGGCAAGCAGCGGCTCTGCCCCGGCATCAATCCCGGCCATCTCCTGCAGTGCGCGACCAAGCGCGGAGGTCAAGTCGCTCACGCTGGGTTCACCACCATCGATGAGTTGGCGCGCCTCTGCAGCTAACTCGGCCAGACGCGCGGAATGGGTTGCCCGCTGAAACGCCTGCTCCAATTCCGGCTCCTCGTCCGACCTGAGTTTTGCTGACTCGATCTCATCGACCTGAAAACGCAGCAGGTCCAGTTCGCGGGCGTATGCGTCCTCATCGACGATCAGTTCGGTTTTTTGCGTGGCTAAGACGGCTCGCTGATCGACGAGCGCGGCGAACTCTCCCCGTTGCTCCTCAAGTCCGCCGTAGGCATCAAGAATCTCAAGTTGCCGTGCGGCCTTGAGTAGGGACTGGTGATCGTGTGGGCCGTGGATGTCCACCAGCCATTCGCCAATGGAGGCCAGCACACTAAGGGTGGTCTGGGAGCCGTTGACAAACTGTCGGTTGCCGCCGTTCGCCGAGAAACTGCGCTTGAGAAAGAGTTGACTGTCCTCGCATGGCTCGATGCCATTATTCTCGAGGTGCGAGTGAAATGCTTTGCCAAGACCGCCGACGTCGATTATTGCCTCGACCGAGCAATAGTCGTTGTCGTCCCGAATAAGGGTTCGGTCGGCCCGTTCGCCGAGCACGAGGCCAAGCGCGCCGATGAGGATCGACTTGCCCGCGCCAGTCTCGCCGGTGATCGAGTTGTAGCCGGGGCCAAGTTGGATGGCCAAGTCGTTGACAAGGGCGAGATTTTTGATTCGGAGATCGGTCAGCATGCGCTGGACACAGGCGAATGTGGAAACAGATTGGGCCAGAGGCAAAACAAAACGAAGTGAAATTCAATCTAACCATCCTCGGCTCCGGCACGTCGCAGGGCGTGCCAATCATCGGGGCCGACTATCCACCGGAGTTTCTTGCGAACCCGAAAAACCACCGGACTCGCTCCTCGATTTACATCGAAACGGATGAAATCCGGGTACTGGTCGATACGACCCCGGATCTGCGAACCCAAGTGCTGCGAGAGGACATCCGGCGCGTCGATGCCGTGCTGTTTACCCACTCGCATGCGGATCACGTCATGGGTCTCGACGATTGTCGGCGGTTTTGCTCGATCAACGGGCACCGCCCGTTGCCGCTTTATGCTGACAGACAAACAATGAAAGCCTTGCGGCGTGTCTATCAGTACGCATTCGAAGGCCCGTTGATTCGCGGCTACTTCAAACCGGAGCCTCAACTCATCAACGGGCCATTTGCGCTGGGCGACTTGCAAGTCACCCCATTTGAGCAGTCACACGGCAGCATGGGCTCGCTCGGGTTTTTATTTGAACAGGTCGGAGCCAAGTGCCTGGCCTACTACAACGACTGCAAGGCGGTCTCACTCCATGCGGTCGAGGCAGCCAAGGGTGTGAGGGTTGCCGTGCTAGACGCCCTGCGCCCGCATGAACATCCATCGCACATGTCGCTGGACGAGGCACTCACGACGGCCCGCCGCATCTCCGCTGGCGAAACCCTTCTCTCCCACTTGACTGATTTTTACGACCATGACCGGGATGAGGCAGAGTTGCCGAACGGCGTCCGGTTTGCCTACGATGGGTTGAAGTTATGTCTATCCTGAGTCGACTTATCAATTCAATCGCCCTCGGCGCCCTGACCCAGTGTGCCGCGCTTGGGCAAGGCGAAAGTGTGGCCGTGCTGTTCAATAGCAGCCAACCAGAGTCAAAGGCTATTGCAGAGCATTACGCCAAGCTGCGTGATGTTCCGGAGAATCATCTTATCGGGCTACCATTGTCGGATGGCCACACCATTTCACGACGGGAGTTCACGGCAACACTCGAGCAACCGTTGGCCGCCGAGTTGGCCAGGCGCAACCTGCTTGACGGTAAAACAGCGTCGATCCGCTACCTCGTGCTGTGCTGGGGTGTACCGATCCGCGTAAACAAGGATGACGCGTTGAACGAGGAAGGACGTAACCTGGCGCCGCTTCCACTGCGCCGCAATGAGGCCTCGGTGGACAGCGAACTGGCGATGCTGCCGCAGCATGGCCAAGCGCCGAAACGGTTTGGTATCGTCACAAACCCCGCTTTCCGCCAGTCAGACCCCAAACAAATCTCCCCCGCCAACGGCGTGTTGATGGTTGTCAGGCTCGACGGGCCATCCGCCCAATTGGCCAAGCTGCTGGTTAACCGCGCCATCGACGCCGAGAAAGATGGTCTTTGGGGCCGTGCTTACGTTGACTTGCGGGGGGCTTCCAGCGGTCAACTGAAGGTTGGCGATGAGAGGTTGCGAAAGGTCGCCGAGATCATGCGACGGAGCGGCTTCACAACGGTGGTCGATGAAAAACCGACGACGCTGCCAATCGGCTACCCTGCGAGTCATATCGCCTTTTACGCCGGCTGGTATGGAATCAATGTTGAAGGGGTGTTCGCGGAGTCAACGGTCGAATTCATGCCTGGCGCCATCGCGTACCATTTGCATTCATACAATGGCTCGATGATCCGCGACGCACATGCGAGATGGATTGGACCGTTCATCAACAAAGGTGCCACCGCCACATTTGGAAGCGTCTTCGAGCCGTACCTCGAGTTGACACCAGATCAACCGCTATTTTTTTCTCGCCTCATCCAAAGTGGCTTCACATTTGGCGAGGCAGGTTATGCGGCAACACGTGCCCTGTCATGGCAGACAGTGTTTGTTGGCGACCCACTTTACCGCCCTTTTGGTAAGGGACCGGAAAAAACACGCGCAGACTTGGCCAAGCGAAACAGTCCAATGCTGGAGTGGTTCCATTTACTTGCGGTGAACCAGGGTCTGGCAGCCGGCGCGCCGGCCAAGGCAGCGATAGAGCATCTGCTCCAATTAGCCGAGACCAAGGACAGCGCGATCCTTCAGGAGAAACTTGGTGAATTGCTGGTGGCATCCGGCCAGGGGGCAGCTGCCTCGGCCGCCTACACGGCTGCACTGAAGCTAAGCGACTCTCCCAAGCAAAAACAAAGGATTGCTGCCGAACAGGCCCAGTTGCAGACGAAGTGACGATGCCCGGCTATTTGCTTTGGGAGAGCACGCGCGGCGGCGCGTATTTACGAAGGTACTTGAGGGCGACCTGCATGTCCTTGGCCAGGGGTGCCTCGATATTGACCGGTTCGCTTTTTATCGGATGCGTAAAACTCAGTCTGCTATAATGCAGGGCAGCCCGGTCCAGCAACGGTTGCTCCATTCCGTCGCGGCGTGGCCGGTAGTTACGCTTGATCTTCGAGAGCAGCAGCAGGTGGCCGCCGTAGAAGGCGTCGCCCACCAATGGCATCCCGACATGCTGCAAGTGGGCGCGGATCTGGTGTTTCCGGTCGGTGTCAGGCAGGCACTTCAGCAGCGTGATACCGGCGAAGCGCTCCACGATCTCGAACTGCGTCCTGGCTTGCTTCCCCCTCTTGCCAGCTTGCATGATTTCCGGCTGGCCGGGCACCCAGCCGATCTTGGCATCAATCTCAAATGACTCCTCTTTTGGGATACCATGGACGAGACAGTGAAACTCTCGCCTCTCGTCGTTTGCTCCGAGCAAGTTCCCGATCTTTTGGCAGGCTTCATCGCTTTTGCAGAATAGCGTGATGCCGCTCGTCTCAAAGTCGATCCGATAGGCAAAGCCGAAGTGGCGTGTGTTACGCTTAGCCACCCAGCGTGCGTCGGAATCAACAGCGTGCTGGATCAGTTGCAGAATACTCGGGCGGTCGGGGAAGAGCTGGGTATGCGTGACCGCCATGTGGCTCATCTTGTCGAGCGCGACATAGTGCTCGTCCTCGAAGAGAACCGGGAACACCCAAGAGCGGGATTCGTCGGGGGTAAACAGGCGAATAATATTTTTACCACCGGACGACACGGCACGATACGAGCCACAAGCGGCTCGTGATTTACTCGGCACCCCTCTCGACGAAACTGGCCGTGACTGACGAGTTACGTGAAACGGTCACCTCGTTCGTTGCGCTACCGGTGTTGATCGTCACCGCGCCGGACCATTCCTTGAAGGTGAAGCCGGCGTTCGGGGTGGCCACGAGTTTCACCCGTGTTCCTTGTTTGTAGAAACCGCTGGCACCGTCATCACTCTCGACAGAGATAGTGCCCCCGCCCTCGGGGTACGTTTTTAGGGAATACCTGTAAAGCTCGCGCGTCTCGTCTTGTAACCGGCTCCCGTAATCACGAGAGGCGGAGGATCCACGTTCGCTCTCTAGGTACTCTGAGAATTCTGCATCGAACTTGTCTCTGCCAACCGCCACCTTGGCGGTTAGCTTCACCATAAAGGCTGCCTCTTCGGAAGCTGTATCGCTGGGGTCGGTACTGCTGGTGACTAGTTCACTGGTTTCCCCAACCTCAAGACCCAGTGCCTGGGTGCGGAAATCCTCGCTGTTTGCCCTGTTGGCCAGGCCAGGGATTGTGCCCCCTGCCGAATCAAATGGGCCCAACTTGGCTACGGTGAGATTGCTCTCCTTGGCCACCTCTTCAAGCGACTTCCCCCCCGCGACTGCCTGCTGGATCTTATCTCCGGCTTCGTTCATTAGCTTGATGCTTTCGCCTTTCTTGAAATCGGCAGTCACCGTGGCTTTAGCCTCAACAAATGATCGGTTGCGCGATGGGATGATCCGCTTGAGCGAAGCGATATAAAAATCACCGGCAAAACTGAAAGGGGGGTCACCGATAATAAACGCATTGGTCTTGCTCAACCCGAACGCCTGCGACGGCGTAACTCTTGCCAAGCCCACTACTGTATTGTCTTCCATGCTCACGGGAGCAGTAGTGGCTGCGGTCAGGTTTTGAAGAAGCGCCATTTTCTCCAGCGTATCGAGGGCGGGCTTTGCATTATAAGTGGCCTCCAGGCTCTTCTGGAAATCCAACCCAGCCTTGTAAGCCTCAATCACCGCCAAGCCGGACTTAAGCTCAACAAGGCTTCCATTCCGATCAATTCCTCGCTGTGGAGTGGTCAGTATCTCCTTTCGTATGACGGCGACTGCTTCCTCGGCCTTCATGCCCGAGTAGTCATTTGTGCGGACCAGAACAATCTGCTTAACCAACGCTTTAATGCTGTTGGTTTCGTATCCATTAATAGTTATTATGCCCGGCCAGTAGTTTGTCAGAAAACCCGCCCGACCCGCCGCTTTCAAGGCATCAAATTTCTTTTCTGCCTGGGCAAGATAGTTGCTTGCAGGGAAGGCCACGTACGACAGCTGGCGGCGCTCGGGGATGCGGTGGTTAGCGAGCGTGTTGGTGTAATGTTTTTTAAGCAGCTCGTCAGTCGATTGCACGAGTGAGAGGTAATTGGTGTGGTTTAGGAAAACAGCCTCCGCCTCGTACTCCTCATTAAGCTCGCGGAATTTAATTTCGGCCTCCTTGGTTGACACCAGCACACCGGAGAGCCCGGCTAAACTCCGCAACTGATTGACACCAACCTGATACCGCGCGAGCGCTTCTAGCTGAGCGTATCCCCCGTAGTTTAAAGCCAGCCTGGACAATCCCTCCAATCGGGTTGGCCGTGAATCTGCGGGTGATCTTTCAAGACTGCTATCGACGATTTGTGAAATCCACTTATCCGAATCTTTCTCGCTGGGGTTGATGCCGTATCGCTTCATCAAGGCTTTCTCTCCCAAGACCTGCACCGCGCGGCTGTTCAGAAAGCTTTCGGGTATACCTCTGGCCTGGGGGCCCAGCTGGGCAATAA
>CAJWPV010000113.1 GCA_913045395.1 uncultured Verrucomicrobiota bacterium
TGGGAGCGGGAGCAGAGTTTCGAACGGCAGGGGGCCAAGCCCAAAGTGCCGCCACTACCGCCACAATTGGTAAGGGAGGCGTCCATATTCGACCTCATCGGCGCCGTGAACCAGGTGCTCAAGCGGTTCGAGGAAACCGAAAAACAACGGGCTGCCAAAACAGGGGAAATCATCGCCGACCAATGGACAGTCACCGAGAAGATCGCTCTCATTCGGGGCATCCTTTTGGAGCGCGAAACTATTCGGTTCGTCGAGTTGTTCGAGTCGGCAGGGAGTCGACTCGAGGTCATCACGACGTTTCTTGCCGTGCTCGAACTAGCCAAGCTTAAGCAGTTGATCGCCATTCAGGGGGAACGTTTCGGGGAGATCGAGTTGGCGAAACCTCCGCCGGAAGAGAGTCGGAAGAGTGGCGAGTCCACAAGACAGGGTAAGCCTGAGTCGGTCGGCTTCTCCGCCGCTTACTCGGAAATCGAAGATGACGATGAGGTGGTGGCTGACAATGCCGTCGTCAAGACGGCCAGCTTGGATGTCAAGCTAGCCGAGTCGGGTGAGGCGCTAACCATGAAGGTTGGTGAACTGGCGCACAAGTCAGACGAACCGCTGGCCTTCACTCCGCCGGAGGAGCAGGAGGAAGAACCGTACGATGATCCCAACCTCCGAGAGTTGCCGTTGGCCACCGACACTAGCGTGGGCCAGGCCAGGCGCTTGGCCAAGCGGAGTCGCCCCAAGCCGTGGACGAGCGAACTCAACCTCGACTTCCCCACCAGGGATCGATTGATTGCCGCTGTGATTCTCTTTATGGTGACGGTGCTTCTCTGTTTGGTGGTGTTTTAATTGCCCCGGCCTTGCGTCCTCTATCAACACCGGCGTGGGCGTGAGAGGCGTTCCATCAAGTCGTGATCATCCAGTGCCATCAGTTGCCATTTCTTGAGACGATCTGTCGTTATCGAATCTTGGTTTGCTCAAATTCCTGTGCTAATGCGAGGGCCGATAGTGTGGCCGGTATCCACGGTCAAAATATGTCCAGTGACCTTGGTGCAGGTGATCATGGATAAGATGGCGTCGGCGATGTCCTCCGGTGTGCTGACGGTATCCAGTAGTCCTTCGGCGGCCTTTTTGTCGCGGACAGATTCGTAGCTATTGCCGAGGCCTTTTTGTAACCATTCGCCCTGGATGAAACCCGGCGCGACCGCGTTGACTCGAATCTTCGGGCCAAGCGTGCGTGCCAAGCCAAGCGTCAGGTTGATTACACCGGCTTTGGAAGCGCAGTAGGGGATGGAACTGCCCGCGCCGGTGATGCCAGCCACGCTGGCGGTGTTGACGATCCCCCCGCCATTGCCGGCCTCGAGTGCCTCGCGGGCCGCACGGGCGCATTGGAACGGTCCCTTTAGATTCACGCCGAGGATGTGCTCCCAATCATTGTCGTTCACCTCGTCCAGATCGTGAAAGTTGATGAAGCGCGTTGTACCGGCATTGTTGATTAGGATATCCAGTTGGCCAAGAGCCTCGACCGATTCGGCAGCGATGCGCCGGCAATCTGCATCGCTGGCCACGTCGCCCTGCACGACAGCGGCTTTCACGCCGAGGCCACGGCATTGGGCGGCCACCTGCCCGGCGCGGTCGATGGATTGGTTGCAATTGATGGCAACATTGCATCCTGCCTTGGCCAACTTGATTACCGTCGCTGCGCCGACGCCACGACTGGCCCCGGTAATGAGCGCGGCTTTCCCGTTCAGTTCCATGCGCGATATCATCGTCGACAATGGGGCCGCTGCCAACAAGTTCCGCTTACCCAGGCACTTGGCTTGCCCGAAATCATCGACGCCATTAGATTTGCCCCGTCGATGTTCAGGTTGAACCAGCTACAATTCACTGTTGCACCCGGTTTTGTATTTGTGGCCGTTTGTTGGTCGCTTGGTTTGGCTGGCGGTGTGATTGCGCAGGACGAAAAACCGTTCGGCTTGGCCGAGCGCGAGATTTGGCAGAACACGCGTCTCATCGGCACCCCTGAACCGCCACCGCCGTATACGGTGGAGAAGGTATACACCAATCAGGTGTGGCACGCACCGATGTTCATAGCGCCCGAGCCAGGCAGTGACCAGTTGTTCTCGCTGCTGCACGAGTCGAATGGAAAACCTGCTGAGTTGGTTGCATTCCGTGATGACCCGTTGGTGGAGGAGAGAAGGGTGCTTATTGAGTTGCGGGGGCGTCTTGCCTACTCGTTTTGTTTTGATCCGAATTACGAGGACAACGGTTACATCTATCTTTTTACGAACCTGAGAACGGACAAGTTCGATGGGGGGAAGGGGAACCGAGTTTCGCGCTTTGTCGTCAATCGTAAGCCGAATTTGTCGATCGACTTGCAGGACGAACATGTCATCATAGAGTGGTCATCTCGTGGGCACGACGGCGGTGGCATCGCGTTTGGCCAGGACGGCATGCTCTACATTTCCACCGGCGACGGCACGAGCGACTCCGACAAATGGTTGTCCGGTCAGACGCTCGATGACCTGCTCGGCAGCGTGCTACGAATCGATATAGCGCATACTTCAGAGGAAAAGCCATACACCGTTCCGTCGGATAATCCGTTTGTTGATCTACCGGACGCGCGGCCGGAACTGTATGCCTACGGACTGCGTAACCCATGGCGATTGACTGTTGACTCAGTGACCGGTCAGATTTGGGTCGGTAACAACGGGCAGGATCTGTGGGAGACTGTGCATTTGGTCCGTCCCGGGGAGAACTACGGTTGGAGCGTTTACGAGGGGAGCCACCCGTTTTACCTCAACCGCAAACTTGGTCCCCATCCGTTGACACTGCCGACGGCGGAGCATCCGCACTCGGAGGCACGCTCGATCACGGGTGGGGTGGTTTATCACGGGGCCAAGTGGCCTGATTTACGCGGGTATTTCATCTACGGCGACTACAACACCGGTAAGATCTGGGGCATCAGGCATGACGGGAATAAGGTCGTGTCGCAACGCGAATTTGCCGATACTACGCTGGCGATCGTGGGGTTTGCCACGACTCGTTCAGGAGACCTGCTGGTCGTCGATCATGGCAGCGGTTTTTACCGGTTTGTGCCGCAGCCAAGAGTTCGTCAGACGCTGCCGTTCCCGTCGCGCCTGAGCGAGACCGGATTGTTTGCTAGCACCGAGACACACGAAATGCGGCCGGGCGTTATCGATTACTCGGTGATTGCCTCGGGCTGGAACGACGGGGCGTTGGTCGAGCGCTGGATGGCGGTCCCTGGTGAAGAGCGGGTTGGTTTCAACCAAAGCCGTCCATGGACTTTCCCCAACGGTTCGGCGCTGGTGCAGACGCTGTCCGTGGAGCGGGAGGATCATCGCGGGTTGGCCAAGCGGTTTCGCGTCGAGACGCGCGTTCTGTTGCGGCAGCAAAACGAGTGGGTCGGTTATTCGTATGGGTGGAACAAGGCGCAGACCAACGCGGAACTTATTCCCAGCGACGGTGCCAAAGCGACATTTCGCGTGGCCGATGCCAAGTCACCGGGCGGATTTCGGCGGCAGAATTGGGTTTTCCCAAGTCGGGCGGATTGTATGGCTTGTCATAGTCGAGCAGCCGGTTTTCTAATCGGTCTCACCGGCCACAACACGAATCGGAATCGCGATTATGGCTCCATCACCGATAACCAACTGCGCACGCTTTCCCATATTGGTTTGTTCAACAATCCACCGAAACAAAGTGGCAAGTCTTCAGGATACTTGGTGAACCCATACAATATTTCAGAGGATCTCGAAAAGAGAGCTCGTTCCTATCTGCACATCAACTGTGCGGTTTGCCATGTTGAGGCTGGTGGTGGCAACTCGATGATGGAGTTGGGCCTTGGCACCTCACGGCGCCGAATGGGCCTCATTGAGTCGCGCCCGCAGCACGACACCTTCGGTATTGCCAACGCCATGCTGGTGTCGCCGGGCGTGCCGGAGCAATCGGTGTTACTGCAGCGACTGAACCGGAGGGGCAGAGGACAGATGCCGCCCTTAGTTTCAGGCGCGGTCGATCATGCCGCGGTCGAACTATTTCGCGAGTGGATCGGTGGCATGAAGCCAAGCACCATTTTTGTGAAGAACTGGAGGATGGCCGATCTCGAGCCGGCGTTGAGCGGACTGGATGGTGATCGTTCATTGGCCAGTGGTAAAGAAGTATTCGACAAGTCGGGCTGCGTGCAGTGTCATCGATTCAATGAGCGCGGCGGAAGTGTCGGGCCGGACCTGGCCGGCTTGGCCAAGCGCATGAAGCCGCGGGAGGTGCTCGAGTCGATGCTTGAGCCGTCACGAACCATTGACGAGGCGTATTCGATGCAGCAATTCACCATGAGCGACGGCATGGTGCACCTTGGGCAGGTGCAGGATGAGACAGATGCCGTGGTGCGGTTGCGAAGTTTGTCAGCGACATCGGCACCGATCACCTTGGCCAAGTCGCTAATCGTGAGCCGCAAAAAACTGGGTGTCTCCAACATGCCGCCCGGCATGTTGAACACGCTGACCAAGAAACAGATTCTCGACCTCGTGGCCTACCTGCTGAACTGATCCTTTTTGAGTGTCGAGTCGGTCAAACGCCCTTGATTATTACAATTTAATCTTTGGATCCACGAGTTGAGGAAATTTTTGGAGTACCGGCTTGGGAATGGTATTGGGCCAGCCTTCATTTTGCTGGCGCGGGCCGTGGGTGGTGCGGCCGTTGCGGAAGGCCTTGGCCAGGTCGCTGACTAATTCCTTTACCTTGTTCGGATATTGGGCGTGGAGATTTTTGGACTCCTTGGGGTCATTGGCGAGGTCGTAAAGCTGCAGCATTGGCAACTTTTTCTTCTCGGCCTCAGTCTCGCGTGGGGGGCTCCAGCCGCCGGAACCTCTGCACAGCAGTAGTTTCCACTGAGCTTTGCGGATGGCGAAGTGGCCGCTGCCGGAGTGATGGATCACGACGTCATGCAGTGGCTTCTCCATCTTTTTTCCGCGCAATACGGGCAGCAGGCTCACGCTGTCCTCGGCGGCATTGGCGGGCAACTCGGCGCCAAGAATGCCAGCGCAGGTGGCCATGATATCGGTGAGAGTGATGGTCTGGGTGCTGCGCGTGCCGGGCTTCACCTGCCCCGGCCAGCGCACGATGAACGGCACGCGATGGCCGCCCTCGTAGGCATCGGCCTTCCAGCCGCGCCAGTTGACGTTGAGATGCACCCCCGCCGCGTCGAGTTGGGGGAAGTTCGCCTTGGGTGAGGTACCGTTGTCGCACGTAAAGAAAACCACCGTGTTGTCCGCCTGGTCGGTATCTTTCAGCGCCTTCATAATTTCGCTCACGGCCCAGTCGGTTTCTACGAGGAAATCCGCGTAGGGGCTGATGCCGGTG
The DNA here is from genome assembly GCA_913045395.1 of uncultured Verrucomicrobiota bacterium. Lineage (GTDB taxonomy): Bacteria > Verrucomicrobiota > Verrucomicrobiia > Limisphaerales > UBA1096 > UBA1096. The sequence goes on from CAJWPV010000113.1 coordinate 5,365, forward strand.
ATGCCCTTGAACTTGCCGCCCGGCGCAATGGGCGTGTGTGGAGAGGGCATGGGGAAATACAGAAAGAAAGGCTGCTCCTTGCCTTTGCGGCCACGTACGTATTCTGCGCATCGCTTCCCGTACTCGAGCAGCACGGCGGAGAAATCCCAGTCCGGCACAGCAGGCCCAGCATTGACGCCGACCATAGTGCCTTGTTTTATTTGTGCGGTGAGATTGCCGAGAAGGTTCACATTTTCACGCCACACGTAGGGCGGCCAGTTCGGCACATCATCGCCGAAGTAGTAGTCAAAGCCGTGACTATTTGGTCCGCCCGCGATCGGTTTGGTGAAATCAATCTTGTCGAGCTTCTCCGTGACGCCGCCGCCTTTTCCTGGCCAATTCCATCCCAGATGCCATTTTCCAATCATGCACGTGGCGTAGCCTTGGGCACGGAACATTTCC
>CAJWPV010000114.1 GCA_913045395.1 uncultured Verrucomicrobiota bacterium
CAAGAAGACCGCACAGATCACCAGCGCCATGGAGAAGGTGGCGCAGGCGAAAATGGCCCGCGCCCAGCAGGCGGCCACCGCAGGGCGGCCGTATGCGGATCTTATGAACCGCGTTCTTGGCGAGGTGGTTACCCACGCCGGCGACTTTGATCATCCCTTCATGAAGGCGCGCGGCGGCGATAAGCGCGCGCTGATCCTGGTGACCACCGACAAGGGGATGTGCGGCCCTATCAACTCCAACCTGCTGCGCAAGGTGAGCGATGAGTTCGTGACGGAAAACACCCGCGTGATTGCCGCCGGCAAAAAGGGTGCACAACATGCCACGCGCGTCGGCTGGGACCTGGCCGCAGAGTTTCCCTACAGCGACACGCCGATCTTCGCCGAGGCGCGGGCCATTGCCCGGTTGGCCGCAGAACTTTTCGAGAACGCCGAGGTGGATCACGTGGATATCGCGTTCACCAACTTCATCAACACGCTCACCCAAAAGCCGGAAGTGCAGACGCTGCTGCCGATCACCGAGATCAAGGGTGTACAGGCAGGCCTGGAGGGCGAGGAAATGGCATCCGAATTGCCGGGTGGCACGGCAGAATTCCTGTTCGAACCATCGGCTGGCGGCGTACTGGGTGCGTTGCTGCCGCACTACATCAATTTTCAGGTGCACCAAATTCTGCTCGAGGCACGGGCCAGTGAATTCAGCTCGAAGATGGTGGCGATGAAGAACGCGACCGACAACGCGAACGACCTGATCAAGGATTTGACACTCGAATACAACAAGATGCGCCAGGCAGCGATCACCAGCGAGTTGCTCGAGATCACCACCGCCCAGATGGCGCTTGGTAATTGATTTAAAACGCCCGACTGAAAATGAACAAAGGTAAAATTGCACAGATTATTGGCCCGGTGGTGGATGCAGAGTTCACCGACAGCCTGCCCGCCATTTACAACGCGTTGACCGTGGAGTTCGACGTACCCGGTGAAGGCCAAACCAAGCTGACGCTAGAGGTGCAGCAACACTTGGGTGACAACTGGGTGCGTGCCGTGGCCATGAGCTCCACCGAGGGCCTCAAGCGCGGCATGGAACTCACCGATCAGGGCAAACCGATCAGTATGCCGGTGGGCGAGAGCGTGATGGGCCGCGTATTCAACGTGACGGGCGAAGCCGTGGACGAGCAGGGCCCGGTGCAGCCGGACAAGGACAAGGACGGCAATGACATTTACAACCCCATTCACCGCCCTGCCCCGGCGTTGACCGAGCAATCCACCAGCCCGCAGGTACTCACCACCGGCATCAAGGTCATCGATCTCATTTGCCCGTTTCTCAAGGGCGGCAAGGTCGGCGCGTTCGGCGGCGCTGGCGTCGGCAAGACGGTGGTCATCATGGAGCTGATCAACAACATCGCCAAGCTGCACGGCGGCATCTCGATGTTCGCGGGCGTGGGCGAGCGCACGCGCGAGGGCAACGATCTTTACTACGAGATGATCGAAGCCGATGTCATCAAGACAGAGAAGGATGAAAACGGCGAAACCAAGCTCAACGACAAGGGTCTGCCGGTGATCGCCCCCGGCTCGCGCATCGGCCTCGTGTACGGCCAGATGAACGAGCCGCCCGGCGCGCGCCTGCGCGTGGCACTCTCGGCGCTGGCCGTCACGGAGTATTTCCGTGACGAGCAAAACCAGGACGTGCTGCTGTTCGTGGACAACATTTTCCGCTTCTCTCAGGCCGGCTCCGAGGTGAGCGCCCTACTGGGCCGCACTCCGTCAGCCGTTGGTTACCAGCCCACGCTAGCCGCCGAGATGGGCGACCTGCAGGAACGCATCACCTCCACCAAGAAAGGTTCCATCACCTCCTTTCAGGCCGTGTACGTGCCGGCGGATGACCTGACCGACCCCGCGCCGGCCACGACCTTTGCGCACTTGGACGCCACCATCGTGCTTGAACGTTCCATCGCCGAGTTGGGCATTTATCCCGCGGTCGACCCACTGGCCTCGACGTCGCTGGCACTCACAGCGGACATCGTGGGTGAGGAGCACTACCGTGTCGCCCGCGGAGTGCAGGCGGTGCTGCAACGCTACAAGGAGTTGCAGGACATAATCGCCATCCTCGGCATGGACGAGCTGTCGCCAGATGACAAACAAACTGTTTTCCGCGCGCGCAAGATCCAGCGCTTCCTCTCGCAGCCGTTCAGCGTGGCGGAGGTGTTCACCGGCACCGCCGGCAAACAGGTGGGCGTGGAGGACACCGTGAAGGGCTTCGCCGAAATACTTGACGGCAAACATGACGAGGTGCCCGAGAGCAACTTCTACATGAAGGGCGGCATCGCAGAAATTCAGGACTAACACATGGCCGACACCCTCAAGCTTGAGATCGTCACACCGGAGTCGAAAATCTACTCCGAGGACGTCGAGATGGTCACCCTGCCTGGCAGCGAGGGCGAGGCTGGCATTTACCCGAACCACGTTCCGTTGCTGACACAGGTACAGGCCGGGGAAATTGTCGTCCGCCGGGATGGCAACGAGGAAATCGTGGCCATCGGTGAAGGCTTCGCCGAAGTCACCGGTGAACACGTGGCCATTCTCACCGACAATGCCGCAAACAGCGGCGACATCGACGAGGCCGCCGCCGAGCAAGCCAAGGCCAAGGCCGAGCAGCGCCTGCAGGAGGGCGGCGACATTTCCGAGGATGAAGCCAGGGCTCTCAACCAGGCCATCTTCTACTCTCAGGCGCAGATCAAGGCCAAGCGCCGTAAGCGCGGTTGATCCCTTGGCTAAGTCAAGATCCACAATATTTACCAAGGCGAACGACTCCTCGTTCGCCTTTTTTGTGCCAAAAACTTGTGAAACGGCGCTTGTTTCATTAGTCTGGCGCAACGGCTTGCGGCTAAGCGCTTGGCCCGAGTCGCCCTCCCCTCCCCGCCGCTTGGCCAAGTGGCAACGGAACACAAGACACTTTTATGGCATACAAAGACATCACCCCGCCCAAAGGCGACAAAATCACGATCACGAATGGCAACCTGCAGGTGCCGGATAACCCGGTCGTCCCGTTCATTCGGGGCGACGGCATTGGCCCGGACATCTGGGCTGCTAGCCAACTCGTCTTCGACGCAGCCGTGGAGAAGGCCTACGGCAGCGCAAAAGAGATCGCCTGGTTCGAGGTGTTCGCCGGGCAGGCATCCAAGGACAAATTCGATGAATGGTTGCCGGATGACACCGTGGCTGCATTTCGCGAATATCTCGTCGGTATCAAGGGGCCGCTCACAACGCCGGTTGGCGGCGGCATCCGTTCGATCAATGTCGCCCTGCGCCAGATTCTCGACCTGTACACCTGCCTGCGCCCGGTGCGCTGGTTCGAGGGCGTGCCCAGTCCCGTGAAGCAGCCGGAACTGACCGACATGGTCATCTTCCGCGAGAACACCGAGGACATTTATGCCGGCATCGAGTTCCAACACGGCGACGAGGATTGCGAAAAATTCAAGGCGATCTTCACCGAGGCATTCCCCGAGCGTGCAAAGAAGATTCGGTTCCCAGACACTGCCGGCATCGGGATCAAGCCCGTGTCCGAGGAGGGCACCGGGCGCATCGTCCGGGCGGCCATCAAGTACGCCATCGACAACAAGCACGACAGCGTCACGCTCGTGCACAAGGGGAATATCATGAAGTTCACCGAGGGTGCCTTTCGCGACTGGGGCTACGCCCTAGCCAAGAAGGAATTCGCCGCTGAGGACCTCGACGGTGGCCCGTGGCAGGTGATTGAAAAAGACGGCCACAAGATCATTGTCAAGGACGTCATCGCCGATGCCTTCCTGCAACAAATTTTGACGCGCCCCGCTGAGTACGACGTCATTGCCACGTTGAACCTCAACGGCGACTACGTCTCCGATGCGCTCGCAGCGTGCGTCGGAGGCATTGGTATCGCGCCGGGCGGCAACATCAACTACGACACTGGCCATGCCATCTTCGAGGCCACCCACGGCACCGCGCCCAAGTACGCCGGCCAAGACAAGGTCAACCCCGGTTCTGTCATCCTCAGTGGCGAAATGATGCTACGCCACCTCGGCTGGCTCGAGGCCGCCGATCTGATCGTCAAGGGTATAAACGGCGCCATTGCTTCAAGAAATGTCACCTACGATTTCGCCCGCCTCACGGATGGCGCCACCGAGATCAAATGCTCCGCATTCGGCCAAAATATCGTTGAGCACATGGACTGAGCACTTCATCCCAGCCGATTTAGCTGTAACAATTGCGTAAACTTCAATGGACATACAGGTAGCAGTGCTGTGTGATGCAGCCACCGATTACAAGGGCAAGTTGAACCTGCTGGGCACGTTCAACTCCGTCTACACACGCGAACTGCCGGCGAACTATCCGCAATGCTCGATCGTGCTGCGCGTGGTGTTCAAGCCCGTGGAGGAGGGTTCACACAAGCTGCGGATCAACTTCGTCGATGAGGACGGCAAGTTCGTGATGCCAAGCATCGAGCTTCCGTTCGATGTCAACGTACCGGGGGAGGACAGTTTTTTGTATCGGAATTTTATACTCAACATCCAGCGGTTGAAGTTTGAGAAATTTGGCCAGCATGCCGTCGATATCGCGATTGATGGACGGCAGGAAGCAAGCATCCCGCTGGAGGTGAAACAACTCCCCGAGCAGAAACCGGACGACCCCACAGGGAACGACGACGAATCGTAATGATGAGATTACGGATCGGGTTTACTTGATCAAGGAACGCAAAACCCACCTCTGGCCAAGCGGTCCCAGCCGACCGGTAAAACAGCTCAACTAGCATGAAAAGACAGTACGTGAAACTGGCGCTGGCACTGGCAACATTGGTGGCGCCGCGCCTGTCAAACGGCATCGACCTCATCGAGGAGGGTGCCGTCTTCAAGTATCACAAGGGTACAAAGGAGGCCTCCTCCCCTCGCACAGCATGGACAAAGGTTAATTTCACCGACTCAAAGTGGTTGAGAGGCGAAATCCCCTTTTACAGCAACGAGGACATCAATGGTGGTACCGATTTGGGCAACATGAATAGGATCTATTCAACGGTATACCTTCGCCGTAAATTCCGCGTAACCGATCTCCACAATATTGGAGCCGGCACGCTCGAGATCAGGGCGGATGACGGATATGTGGCTTGGCTAAACGGCACAGAGATCGCCAACCTACACAAGCCCACAGGAACACTCCGATACAGTTCCTATGCAGCCAAGAGCAACCGAGAACCAATCCAGTGGCACAAAACATCGATCCACAACCTGGGCAGCATCGTCGAGGATGGCTGGAACGTCTTAGCAATCATGCTGCTCAACTCTCGCAACAGCGATGCCTTGCTTGATGTGCGATTGACAGCAAAGGAGCGGGAATTCGTGCCGCCCGAGATCGTTTCCATCTCACCCAAACCGGGTGAAATAACCGATTTGAGCAAAATCGCCGTCACCTTCAGCGAACCGATGTCCGGCGTGGATGCGGTTGACATAATGATCAATAATTACCCAGCAATTGCATTGCAGCAGAACGGCAACACATTCACCTTCCAGTTTGACCAACCCGCCCCCGGGAAAGTCAATGTCTGGTGGGCACCCGACCACGGCATTGGCGACCAAGCCTCCCCTCCAAACATTTTTGAACCGGATGGAAGCACGAAAACCCATAAAGCCACCTGGAACTATGAATTGCTCGACCTGATGCCACCGAGCCTGGCCAGCCGGATACCGCGTAAAGACAAGGTCCGTCAATTCAGCCAGGCGGAGATCTGGTTTGATGAACCGGTGCAGGGCAT
>CAJWPV010000115.1 GCA_913045395.1 uncultured Verrucomicrobiota bacterium
AAGCGTTTGGCTGAGCGCAAAAAAAGGCGATCACTGCCGGATGAACGCCCTGGGAAAATGCGGGCAATTTACCCTTCCACCTGGGCCAAGCGCTTGTTGGTGATGGCGTCAACCACCTCAAATTCCTCCGGGTGGAGCCCCAGCTCAGCGCGGAACGAGATTTTCACAAGATAGCGTTTCTCCATGTCGATGAAAATGTCCTCATCCTCGTTGCGGAGCCGGTCCAGCACACCTGAGTGGACATTGACCCGGAGCTTGAAATCGGTCTCTTCTTCGCGACGCTGTTTGAGCTTATCCCGTTTCTTGATGATCTCACTGAGCTTGCGTTGGATCTCCACGCTCATGGTCAACGGGCTCTTGAGTTTACCGCGGCCTCTGCAGTGCTCGCAGTCACCGTAGGCGGAATCACGAACGCTCTCGGACTGTCGCTGGCGTGTCATCTCCATTAAGCCTAGGTCGGAGATCGGCAATACGTGGGACTTGGCCTTGTCCTTCCGCAGTCCATCGCGAACGCGGTTGAACACATCACGACGATCCCGCGATGATTTCATGTCGATGAAATCCAGCACAATCAACCCCCCAATGTTACGGAGCCGGAGTTGCCGGCAAACCTCCTCCGCAGCCTCTAGGTTTACTTGGAGCAGTGTCTTGTCCTTTTCCTTTTTGTTGCTGCCCTTGTGCCGGTGGCTGCCGGTATTCACGTCTATTGCGACCAACGCCTCGGTCTCGTCGATGATGATGTACCCTCCACTGGGCAGCATCACCTTGCGCGTATAGGCCGTCTCAAGCTGGCGCGTGACACCGAACCGGTCAAATATCGGTTCCGAGTAGGGATATCGCTGAACCTTTTCCAGCGACCGCTTGGAGATGCGGCCGATTAATTTTGTTACCCTCTCCGTTTCAGCCGTATTATCGACGACGATGCGCTCAACGTCCTCAGTCAAAAAATCGCGGACTGTACGTTCGATCAGGTCTGGCTCCTCAAAAACACACGTGCCAGCTTTCTGGGTTTTCACCCTGTCGGTCACCCCTTCCCAAGTTTGAAGCAGAATGGCCAAGTCACGGATGAAATAACCCTTGCGCTGTCCCTGCCCCGCCGTGCGTATGATCACCCCCATGCCGTCGGGAATATTGAGTTCCTGAACGATTCTCTTGAGCCGAGTCCGTTCCTCCCGGTTTTCGATTTTCCGGGAAACGCCCGACTGCTCGGAATTGGGCAGCAGAACCAGGTAGCGACCCGGCAACAGAACATTGGTTGTCACGCGCGGCCCCTTGGTTCCAATCGGCCCCTTGGTAACTTGCACCGTTAACTCCGTGCCGGTAGGGTATTTCTTCGGAATGTCCTTGTTGGTGATCCTGGGTTTTTCCTTTTTTCGCCTACCCCGATCCACCACTTCGTAGGAGGAATCCAACGGGCTGGGAATAATGTCCCAGTAGTGCAAAAATGCGTTTTTCTCGAAACCGATGTCCACAAAAGCCGCCTTAAGGCCGTCCTCAAGGTTTCGAATCTTGCCCTTGTAGATGCTCCCGACCATTCGCAGATCGTCAACTCGCTCGATGATCAGGTTCTCGAGTTGGCCCTTGACCGTCACAGCCACCCGCGTCTCGAGTGACTCGGCATTGATTAACACCTCCTTGTGGGTGTGCTTTATGGGGCGAAACACGCCCTTAACCTTGCTGACGAATTTTTTTGCGCCCCGCTGCACCTTTTCCTTGATGGATCCGGCCGGTTCTTCCGGCAGTTCCACCGGGGCAAACTCGGCCTGATACTGGCCGTCTTGCCGTGGCGATTCATCTTGTGTCCCGTTTTCGCCGTCCGGCGACTGGTTAGTGAGTTGCCGTTGCGCTTTGGCCGACTCGAGATCGGCATCGGACGGCAGTCCGTGCGCCTTGTTCTCGGCACGCACAATCTCACTGCGGTGCTGCCGCGTATCGTAGATCTCGTCCTGTGTGGTTTGTATGGTTTCAATATTCGCACGGGCCTTGAGGCTGGTGCGATCAGGTCTGCGGTTTTTTCCGCCCGAGGGCTTGAATGACATGCCGCGTTTTCTGCCGCGGCCAAATGCTTTTTTTTCTGCCATGATAACTTAGTATGTATTTCTGTGTAGTTGTATGTTTTGCAGGACGGCGATGGCGATCAGCGAGCTTAATACGGACGACCCGCCATAGCTCAACAGTGGCAACGGTATTCCCGTCACCGGCATCAGCCTCAAGTGCATGCCGATATTCACAAAGACGTGGCAAAAAATGAGAGTCACGATTCCCACTGCCAACAATTTGCCCAAGCGATCCCTCGCCTGGGTTGCGGTCTCTATCCCCTTTAGAAGGATGATGGTGTATAACGCCAGCACTGCCATGCTGCCCAAAAACCCTGTCTCCTCCGCGATCACGGAGAAGATAAAGTCGTTGTGAGCCACACCCCTGGGCAGATAGCCCAAGCGGGTCTGTGGCCCCTGTCCCCACCCTTTTCCATTCAGCCCTCCCGAGCCTACGGAAATCTCGGCCTGCCGTATATTGTGCGTGCGCTCTCGCTGTAATGCACGGGCGACCTTGCGCTCCGCCGGGGTGGCGTTCGGCGGGGCAAAATCCTTGTGAAAGTAAACCAACAACCGTTGGCGCTGATATTCCTGTAGCGAAATTCGCCAGTCTGCGGGAAAGTAGAGTGCGTTGATGATGACAAACACCACCAAGACTGCTGATGCTCCGAGAAATTTCCCGAGGAACCGCAGCGGTACTCCGGCGATGAACATCATCGCGATCCCGATCGGGAAAAACACCAGCGATGAGCCCAAATCCGGCTCTTTTAATATCAAAATGAATGGTAATGCAGTCATCCCGAGGGCTTTAAGGAACACCCCCGGCATCAACATCTCCTCGTTAGGCCGTGTCAAAAAACCGGCCAAGGCGAATATAAACGCCAATTTCGCAAATTCCGAGGGCTGAATGAGGGTAACTCCCAAATCAAACCATCGGCGTGCCCCGTGGCGCACCTCACCGATTCCCGGGATCAGCACCAGAACCAGCAGAAGAATCATCAACCAATAGGCAGGTCGCGACCAGCCGGCCAAGCGGTGATAGTCCACCACCACGAATAGGACAGCCAGGAGCAGTCCCAGCCCGTAAAAAACCAACTGCCGGAAAAAGTAGGTGTCCTGCAGCGGCTCCATCTCATACTGGTCAATCGCCGCACTGAGCACAAATGTTCCCCCGAAAATCATCAAGCCGATCAAGGCGCCAAACATCAGCCAATCGACTCGCAACTTGCGGATATGGAGCAGAATCGTTTCCATCACTGATTGGCCAAGCGTGGCCCTCCTTTCTTCCGTTCGCGTTCCAGGTTACGTATCTCGCGATAAATCCTCCCGGCGATCGGGGCGCAGGTGCTGCCGCCTGACTCGCCGCTCTCCACCATCACCACCACGACGTAGCGAGGTGACTCGAGCGGCGCGAACGATACAAACCAAGTGATGTGATCGGCGCGGAACAGCCGCACGCCGCGGGGATTAAATTTTCCAGTGGGCACCGTTATCTGGGCCGTGCCGGTTTTTCCGCCGATGTCCAAACCGGGCACTCGCGCAGCGTGGCCGCTGCCGTCGGGGTCGTCCACATCGGCGAGCATCGCCTCATGCATCAATTCAACAGTTTTTCGCTTCAAGTTCAGCTCGTCGAGCACCTTCACCGGTATTTCTTGGTTCTGCGCTTGGCCAAAGGCTTGCCTCGAGTCCACCCTCGTCACCAGGCGTGGCTGCAACACCTTCCCGCCGTTGGCCACCGCCGAGGTCATCACCGCCATCTGCAGCGGGGTCACGGTAATTTCACCCTGCCCGATGCAGAGGTTGGCCACGTCACCGGGCGCCCAGCGAATTCGGTTCTCAAATTGATTTTTCTTTTTAAACTCACTATCACGGGCCGGGAAATAACCACTACCCTCACGGATGGGGCTGGCCAAGCCGCCGGGCAGTGTGGTGAATGTTTTTTGCCCGAGGCGAAAACGGTTTCCCCAGTCAAGAAGCACCTTCTTTCCCTGCCGCCATCGGGCGGTTTTGCCGTCGGACATCAACGCGTAGTGAACGAAATAGGTGTTGCTCGATCTCTTGAACGCCTTGATGAAATCGTAATCGCCCGGTGGCGCAGTATCATCCAGTGAATAATTGGGATAGAGGCTTTGATTCCGGAAAAAACCCGGATTGTATACTTGATCCTCCGAATTGAGCAATCCCTCCTGAAGATAGGCCACGGCAGAAATCAGTTTAAAGATGGAACCGGGCGGGTACGCCACGCCACCGCTGCCGGTAGCACGGTTGAGCCAGCGGTTAAGCGTCCCGTCGTTCAGTCGGGTAATCTCCTCTCGCGAAAACCCGGAAATGAACTTGTTCGAGTCAAAACTCGGCAACGACACCAGCGCCAGCAGGTCGCCGGTGTACGGTTCCATCACCACTACTGCCCCGCGAGTCTCGGGCCCATTGGCCTGTAGCGCTGCCTCGGCGGCCAACTGGATGTCGCGGTCGAGTGAAAGCGCAATGTCGTAGCCCGACTCCGGCCAGGCCCATACCTCCTCGCTTGTGCGATAACTGATATTGTTGACACGAATACTCTTGGCGCCGGCCTCCCCTCGCAGCAGGCTATCGTAAACCCCCTCCAGACCGTCAACGCCGATGTAGTCCCGCAGCCGATAGCGAAAGTGGAACGGCATCTCGCTGCCGCTGTCTGGATCATCGTCCCGGCGCAGGTAACCCAACGTGTGGAATGCCATGGTCCCATTTGGATAGGTTCGCACCGGATTGACAGACAGATCCAGGCCCGGAATTGAGTGAATCTGTTCAACAAACCGGGCTACCTGCTCCGGCGAAAGATCCGGCATAACAGCCATCGGAGTATAGCGACGCTTATAGTAGTGATTATGAAATTTTTCCTTGTTAAGAACCAGCGGCTGGCCAAGACGCAGACTGACCTGCATGGTCAGGTTGCTTACGACTTGGTAGCGGGCCTCCCTTTCCAGCTCAAGCTGCGCCGCGCGGCGAAGGAGCCGCCCGTTTTTAAGGCGCATGTAGTGGGTGTAAAACAAGGGGCGCAGCTCGTCGATGTACATGTGTACGTCGAACTGTAGGCGGTTCTTTGCCAGCGGTTGCTGATGGCGGTCTAGAATATGCCCCCGCGTGGCCGGAAGGCGCACGGCGCGGATCGATTGGCTTTCCTGGCGATCTCGGTAATCATTGCCGGAAGCCACCTGAAGGCGCCAAAGACTCACCGTAAGCAGGAACATGCAGCACAGGATGAAAACCGTCATCACCCGGATCGGGATGTCCCTGCTGCGCAACTGGTCAAATACAAACACGATTCCTGTCTCGATCAATTTTTTCCGCGCACGATCTGGCGGTTTTCGTTGGGCCAACGGTTCGGGTCATGTGGCGGGTGCGAAAACCAGCGGTCGAGCAGCTTTGCCATACGATTAAATACCGGTACCGCCACACCACAGAGCAGGGCATTAACCAGCCACCAAACACCCATCTCCCAACCCAGTAATGGATTTGAGCCCACCAGTTGAAGAAACCACACCTGAAGCAGTGGCACCGCGGCGCCTGCTGTGGTGCCGAGATAAAATTGCGCCACCAGTTCATCCCGCAGAATAAACTCACGAAAACTAAACACCGTCCACCCGGCGATAAACAACGGCAGCACGCTTAGCCCCAGCGGATTAGCCGAAAGGCTGTCGAGCCACAGGCCGGTCAGCATGGCGGCGGGACTCACCTGCC
>CAJWPV010000116.1 GCA_913045395.1 uncultured Verrucomicrobiota bacterium
TCAACCCGACCTAGTAGTTCGAAGCCGTCGGCGTGGCGCCTAGCTATGTCCTCCGTCTGGAGGCTTAGCACCGAGTTGACATTGGCCAGATCGACAATCTGCAGAAGGCCTGCTTGACCAATCTCAACCTCTCCCATTGTCTCCGGTGAGACAATTCGCGCCCGCGCCCATGGTGGAAACCGGAACTTGCGGGGAGCGGTATCCGCTTGGCCAAGTTTGCAGTCATACGCCTGCGAACTCAATTCGCACATGCCGTATTCGCAAATGATGCGCCCGCTCGCGATGCCGAGGCTGTTCGTGATGGCCTGGTGCAGTTCGGCCTTGGGAACTTCGCGTGAGCGGCCCTTGTAGCCACCGGTCTCCATCACCGCCGAGCCGCTTGGCAGTTGAAACTCGATCGCGACGCCATCCAGATGATCCAACAGATGCACAAACGAGAACGCGGTGCCGAGAATCGTGACCGGTTCGTTTTGCGTGACGCAATCGTGCAGGAAATCCACAGCCGCTTGGCCGTCGATTCGCCATTGGCCGTCGGCGGCAAAGCAGCGTTCGCGTCTGGCCAAGCGCTTGGCCACTTCGTCCATCATATAAGCCAGCGACGACTCCGTCGCCTGGTCAATCTCGGGAAACAAAAACAGCAATCGTTTCGTAGATTCGTCAATGAGATGCTCGGCAAACCAGGGCCAAAGCGAGGTGTGATACACGGCCAGACTATCGTGGTTGTGAAAGTGCCGGCTGCGATCGGCTTGAGTCGTGCCGCTCGAACGGAACACGGTCCCGCGATCGGCTTCCGTCAGCACGGTCAGGTCGAGCGACTTGAAGGCGCGAGTCGGCACGGCTGGGATGTTGCGCCAGTCGGCGACTGTTTCCGGCGTGTGATTTTCCGTGCGGCAAAAATTAGCGTAGGGGGTGTTGTGCTCGAATTGAAAAGCAAAGAGGGCAAGCGCGAGTTCATTGAACCCATCCGTGCGCGGCTCGTCGGCGCAACACCTGATGAACGCGCTGATTGCGCAGCATGCTTCGGCCAGTGATGTGAACGGTGTCATGCGGTTTTTGGTGGCGCAGTTGCACCCGGGCTGGTTTTCCGCCACAGCCTAGGGGGTGGAAACTACGGTCAAACCATCGGCATGGCAACAAATGGTTTTGTCAGTGGGCGGGCCCTGTGGTTTGCTCTCGCCCATGAAGGGTTACGTGTTTTTTTTGACGGTGGCGATGTTGCTGATGGGTTGCAGCGGTGGAGATGCCCCCACGGCGGACCAGGCTTCGGGGAAATCGGAAAAGGCAGCCATGCCAGACAATGTCACGGTCACGCCTGTAGCGAAGGTTGACCGGTCAAAGGGTGAGGATGCGCAACCCGGAAAACTAACGCTCGGGCATCCCCCAAAAGAAACCCAACCCGGAGTCGAGCCTGTCACGAAGTCAATCCTCAAGCCGGTTCCCGCTGTCAAAGCGCAGCGTAACGGAGCTGCGACTTCGCAGGAATCGCTCATTCCTGACAAAGTTGAGGGCGAAGGCAATTTGACGAGGGAAAACGGCCAGTACCTCGCTGAGGGTTCACCGTTCGAGGGGCAGTTTGTCGATCACCATGACAACGGCACAAAGTCAGTCGAGGGGCAATTCGTCAACGGCAAACAGCAGGGTATCTGGACCTTTTACCACGAGAACGGAAACCGGTTCCGTACCGGTCAATACGTCGATGGCCGGGCCGATGGTCAATGGATAATTTGGCGCGCAGATGGCAGCAAGTGGTCGGAGCAAACCTATGTAAACGGACAGTTGAACGGTGTCGAGACACGCTGGCATCCCAACGGCCAAAAACAATCCGAGGCCACCTGGGAGGGCGGCAAGACGATCGCTAAGCAGGAATGGGACGAAAAGGGTGTACTCAGGCAATAGCCGCGCTGCTACCTGGCTTGAGGCGCATGGGAGGGGCTGAACCAGAGGTGGAACGAACCCGCCGGGGTGTGCGTCTCCTGCAAAACGGTTCAGTGCTCAGCGAGGTACTGTCGAAACCGGGCGCGACCGACAGTGTATTCGATGTGCTGGCTGCGGCGGTTCATATTTTTTCACCCGGCGATCGCGCAGGCATCCTTGGCTTTGCCGCCGGCGGCATGATTGCCCCACTGCGCGCCATGGGTGCGGGGCATCGGCTCAGCGGCGTGGATCTCGATCGTTCCGGTTATGAACTTTTTTGTGAGATGAGCAGCGCTTGGCAGGGTGATGTGCAGTACACACAAACGGATGCCGTCAAGTGGCTGCAGGCGCAACGGGGGAAATTCGATCTGTTGCTTGAGGATCTTTCCATCGGTCGGAATGGCGACGTATTCAAGCCGGAAATCTCGATCAACGCATTGCCGCCATTGATCCAGTCAAAACTCAAGCCGGATGGCGTCGCCGTTTTTAATCTGTTGCCGGCGGATAATCGGACGTGGGCCAGGATGACGGCGGAAGTCCGCGCCCCGTTTGAGTTTGGAGTGCAGGTCTTGTTTGAGAGCTATTACAACCGAGTGCTGGTGCTCAGCAACGAGCCGTTGCCGACGACTCGCGAGGTGTCGCGCCGGTTGCGAGAGTCGCTGGCGGTGATTGACTCGGAAATGGCAACCGACATTAGCGTGCGATCGCTACGAATTTTGCCGAGCCTGAATCGTCGCCGCACCGGATCTGGGTGATGGCGCGACACGGCGCCAACGGCGACAATACAGGCCGCAGCAACCTGATGATGGCCGATGGCCACGTGGCCACGCGGATGGTTGCGTGATCTTGCGACAGGCTGCAGGCGCAAACTTGGTTTGGGATTTCGGGCGGGAGTGAGTGAAATGGACCAGCAGACTGTCCAATCAGACGGGGTCAGCGTGGTCGGACGTGTCCGTATTTGCCGTTGCGTCGGGTGCGTGTCTCCTGGAACTTGGGCGTGTAAATCGTTTTGCTGTTGGCTTGGCTCAAATACATGCCCATCAGCCGAGAAGAGGATAGCGGCGGCCGCCGGGTGGAAAACAAACGGCTGCAGGCGGAAACAAAGGTGTAAACGATTCTCCTCATGAGTCCAGTAAACCCGACTGACCAAATATAGCTCATGAACCGGGCCATTCCAAATGAAATGTATTCACAACGTTCATTTTTTATTCACACCGATGGTTTTACGGTGAATATCCGGTGAAGGGCAAGGGAGTTCGCTGTGTGCATCGGGTGGATAAGCGCAACAATCAAACCCCGACAATTGTCACACCGTAGGAAGTCCCAATGCGCGTTGCCCCGGCCTCGATCATTGCGAGCGTTGTTTCACGGTCGCGAATGCCGCCGGATGCCTTGACACCGGCGCGTTGGCCTACGGTCTCCCGCATGAGTTGGACATGTTCGACCGTTGCACCGCCAGGGCTAAAGCCGGTGCAGGTCTTAACGAAATGCGCCTCGGCCTCGACCGCCAGCTTGCAGGCCGCGGCGATCTGTTCGTCGTTGAAATAGCAGGTCTCGATGATGACTTTCACCCGTCGGTCGTCGGCAGCCTCGATGACATCTCGGATTTCACGGATAATGTAGCGGTGATCACCACCAATGAACCGGCCCAGGTTCATCACGATATCGATCTCGTGGGCGCCGTTGTCGATCGCGGCCTCTGTTTCGTAACGCTTTGAGTCCGAATCGTTTGCGCCAAGCGGAAAGCCGACCACGGTGGCGATTGACACATCGGTGTCCGCCAAATGATTCCACGCATGCTGCACCCAGCAGCCGTTCAAGCACACGGCAAATAACTGATGTTCAATGGCTTCAGTACAGAGTTTATCAATATCCCCGGCGGTGGCGTTGGGGCGTAGATTGGTGTGGTCAATGTACGATCCGAGCGGCGTTTCCGGCGTTTCGGACATGAATCAGCTGGGGAGGAGGTCCTTGACCATCTCTCGCTCCTCCTTCAGCTCGTTCACCGTGGCGTCGAGTTTGCCCTGACTGAAGGCATCGAGTTGGACACCCTGCACAATGTCAAACTGGCCAGCGACGTTGCGAATCGGGAAGGAGGAAATCAACCCTTCATCCACACCGTAGCTTCCATCGGAGCAGAGGCAAACACTGTGGGAATCTCCGCCGGCGGTGGGGTTGGTGATGGAGTCGATCGAGTCCACCACGGCGTTTGCCGCGCTGGCCGCGCTCGAGGCTCCGCGGGCCTTGATGATCTGCGCGCCGCGCTGCTGCACTGTCTTGATAAACTCGCCCTCGAGCCACTCCTGATCGTTGATCGCCTCGGCAGCGGCTAGGCCGTTGATCTTGGCATTGGTGAAGTCCGGATACTGCGTGGCGGAGTGGTTACCCCAGATGGTCATGTTCGTTACCGCCGTCACATCGACACTAGCCTTTTGTGCGAGCTGCGTTTTGGCGCGGTTTTCGTCGAGGCGCGTCATGGCGAACCAACGGTCGTTCGGCACGTCCGGCGCGTTGTTCATAGCGATCAGGCAGTTGGTGTTGCACGGGTTGCCAACGACGAGAGTCCGGACATCGTTGGCAGCGTTGTTTTGGATCGCCTGGCCTTGGCCGGTGAAAATCTTGCCGTTGATGCCGAGCAGATCGCCGCGCTCCATGCCCTGCTTGCGGGGCACGCTGCCGACGAGTAGCGCCCAGTTGACACCGTTGAATCCGGCATCAAGGTCGGCGGTGGGCACCGTGCCCTTGAGCAACGGAAAGGCGCAGTCGTCCAATTCCATGCAAACACCCTCGAGGGCAGGCAGCGCCGGCTCGATCTCGATTAGGTGAAGAATCACCGGCTGATCCGGCCCGAACATTTGGCCTGAGGCGATCCGGAACAATAAGGCATAACCGATCTGACCGGCCGCACCGGTCACCGCAACACGAAGGGGTTCTTTACTCATAAAAAGCGGCGGACAGTATAGATTTCCGCCCGAGCCCCGACAAGGTTTTCCGCCTTGTCAGGCCCTTGGCCAGCGTTGCCCGTCACTGTTCGGGCTGTATTGTTTTACTTGATTTCAGTTGGCAAGTTTTTGGCCGTTGGCTACGTTTGCCTCTCCAGCGATGAAAAAAATAGTCAGCTTAATGGTTGCGTTCACTGTGGTCGGGTGCGGCCGGGAAACGGCACCAGAGCCGCCGATTACCGAGGCGTCGGTCGCCGAGGCGGTGATTGTTAAGCCGGTGGCCGAGATCATCCCACCGGAGCTACCCCCTCCACCCGCGATTTCGATTTGGGACGCGGCACGCGCCGGCGACCTCGAGGCAGTGCGTGGGCACATCGACAGTCGGGAGAACCTGGACGAGCCGGACGCGGTTGATCCGCTTAAGCCGACACCTCTACACTGTGCCGTCGCGTCCGGTCACAAGGCGGTCGCGGAACTGCTCCTGGCCCGGGGCGTTGACATCAATGCCAAACGCGCCGACGGGTTGACCGCGCTGGACATCGTGCTGAAAGCCGATCCCGAGTCCAGTGACGAGGACCGGGCGCACCGGAAGGGGATCGCCGGCGTGCTGGTCCGCAACGGGGCCACGGCGGCCAAGCACAAGTAACGCATCAACGATCGATGAGCACTCCAAATGCCGTCCGGTTTGCGATGGTGGTTTTATTTTCGGGTGCGTTCGGGGTGTTCGGGGCGGCGAATCAATCGTTGCGCGTGGCCACGTTTGACGTCGATGCCACCCCGCCGCTTGGTTACATGATGGCCTACGACCCGGTGATCCGAGTCGATGCCATGACGCTGCGTTGCCGGGGCGTGGTGCTGCTTGGCCAAGCGGAGCCGAT
>CAJWPV010000117.1 GCA_913045395.1 uncultured Verrucomicrobiota bacterium
CGCGCTTGGCCAGGCCGCGCGCCCGCGCAGCCATGCCAATCGAGCCGCCAAGCAGCCCGGCCCCGATGATGGTGAGTTTGTCCAGCGGCACCCGGGCATTAAACCGGTGCAGCCTCCAGGAGTCGAGCAGAGTCGGGAATCTAGTCAAAAAGACAGCGCCGCATTGACGCCGGGTGGGGTGGCCTGCTACACACCACGCCTAGTTTGGGCGCGCCAAGCTCGGCGGCCGGTCAGTCACGAAAATCATGCCCGTAAAAAAGAAGACGCCTAAAAAATCGACCCGCAATAAATCCAGGTTTCGGCGTGTGCTGCTCAAGATTAGCGGCGAGGTCCTCGGCGGCAAAACCGGTGGCATCTGCGTGGAATCCGTGCACGACATTGCCGGTCAAGTGCGCGAAGTGGCGCGGCTGGGCGTGCAGATCGGTGTTGTGGTCGGCGGCGGCAATATTTTTCGCGGCTTGCAGGGCAGCGAGAAGGGCATCGAGCGGGCCACCGGCGACTACATGGGCATGCTCGCCACGGTGATCAACTCGATGGCGCTGCAGGATGCTCTCGAGAAACAGGGCGTGGCGACCCGTGTACAGTCGGCTATCAGCATGTCGCAGGTCGCCGAACCGTTCATCCGCCGCCGAGCCGTGCGTCACCTGGAGAAGGGCCGCGTGGTGATCTTTGGCGGCGGCACCGGCAACCCGTATTGCTCCACTGACACGGCAGCCGCGCTACGCGCCAACGAGATCGGTGCGGAGGTGATTTTGAAGGCCACAAAGGTGGATGGCATCTACGATAGTGACCCGATGAAAAACCCGAAGGCCAAGCGCTTCGCAACAATCAGCTATATCGATGCGCTGCAGAAACGGCTCAAGGTGATGGACTCGACGGCGTTCTCGCTTTGCATGGACAACGGCATGCCTATCATCGTCTTCGACCTCTTCAAGAAACATAACTTCCGCAAAGTCATCCTCGGCGGCAGGGTCGGCACACGGGTGAGTTAGGCTGCTTGGCCTGCGATTGGCCACGCGCGGCAATCAAGATAGCCAAGCCGGCCAACAGTCGGTTTCGGTTCATCGGGTGATCAAATATTCACTTCACCGGTCGCGGTGTCGCTTGGCTGTAACCCAAGTTTCGCGCGAAGGCCCGCCAGCTCGTCGCGGATGCCGTTTTTGAAAAAGATGATATCCGCCTTGTGGATGATCATGTTGGCACCCATGTTGACGAAGCGCGCCTGGCTGGCGACATCACCCCAGGCGTGAATGCCAGCACCAATGCCCTTGGCCCGCGCCTTGGTAAAAATCGTCTCCGTCGTCTCGAGGAATGCCGGGTCGTCGTATTGCTCCGGCAAGCCGAGGCTGCAGGATAAGTCATGCGGCCCGATGAGCACCGAGTCGATGTCCGGCACGTCGAGGATGCGTTCGAGGTTTTCGACGGCCGGCACGCTCTCGATGTTGATGATGAGCAGGTTGTTTTCGTTGAAGCCGGGCGCGTAGTCGGCGAGGTCGCCGGGGAGCGGCTGTCCGGCGAGCGAGTCGTTCAGGCGCTGGCCCTTAAGCGGCCGCAACTTGGTTGCGCCGCGCAGTTGCTGCACCTGTTCGGCCTGCTCGATGTACGGCGCGACGACTCCGGACGCGCCGTCGTCCAGCGCCATCGTCGCCTCGTAGGGCGAGGGTGAAACGGTGCGAACTAGCGGCGGCAATCCCATCGCGGCGTAGGTGCGGCACATCCACGAAATCTGGTTGCGATCCAGCGCAATGTGCTCGGTGTCGATGAAAACAAAATCGAGTCCGCAATCGCCGAGCACTTTCGGCCAGAACGGCGACGGCGAAACGATCAGTGTCCCGAAAACCGGTCCGCCGTCATGCAGCTCTTTTTTTAATTCAACGGATGTCATTTTAGTGGGGTCACCTCCACCGGTTGGCCGGTTTCGCCGGACTCGACAGCGGCAAAAACGGTGGCGGCGATGTCGCGTCCGCCCCTGGCATTGAGGATCGGTTCGCAGCCAGTGTCGAGTGCGCGGGCGAAGTCGTCCATCAGTAGGAAGTCATTCTCGTTGGCGATGCGTTTGTTTTTGAACTCCAGCGGCGGCTGATCGCGGTAATGGATGCTGACCTCCGGCCGAGCCTCGGTGATGACAATCCCGCCTCTCGAGCCGATGGCGTGAATCTTGATTTCGCCGATGTCCGGGTGGCTCGCCGCGCCGATGCGACCGATGCAAAGCGAGCCGACGATGCCGTTGTCAAGTTCCAGCGAGACCGTGGCAAGATCATCCACGTTGTTATCGACATTGGCCTGATGGAAATGTGTCGCGGTGCGGGCGAAAACTCGCCGCACATCCGCGCCGGTGAGCATGCGGATGTAGCCGAGCGGGTAGATGCCTTCGATCTGCAATTCGCCCATCGCCTCGATGCCAACCCCGCCATCCGAGCCGTCGGCGTGGGCCTCAATCTGGCGTTCGAGCCAGTTGATCGGCGGGTCGCCGGGCTGCCGGGCGCCCTTGGGCGGGCCGGCATCTTTTGAAAAATAAAAGTCAACGTGGATGGCGTGCAGTTCACCGATCGCTCCCGACTGAACCACTTCTTTGGCCTGGATGAGAGCCGGGAGATAGTTGCGATTCCAAAGGAGAAATTTGATGTTGTTACGTTGCACAGCCTCGACAAGCTGGTCGCATTCCGAGAGCCGGGTGGACATCGGCTTGTCGGCAATGACGTGCAGTCCGGCGTCTGCGGCGCGGACGGCTAGGTCGCAATGCCGTTCGGCCTCTGAGCTGACCGCGGCGAGGTCGAGATCGTGTTCGGCTATCGCCTTGGCGACGTCGCGGACGTATGGGATGCCAAACTCGTCGGCGAAACGTTGGTTGCGTTCATGCACCCAATCCGGCTGGTCGGCGTCATCGGCGACGACGAGCAATTCAAAACGAGGATGTGCTGCCACGGCACGCGGTAGGTAGTCGTGTTTCACCACACTCAACACGCAGGCGCGAAATGTTTTCTCCGGATTCGCCACGGCTCAGTTGCACTCCTTTCCTTCGATGACCTGTTTGGTCTGGGCTGACTCGATGACTTGTGCGGAGGCCGCTGCCGCGCGGGAGGTGTCGGCAAGCGTCACGGCTGCCTCGCGTTGTTCGCTGATCGCTTCGACGAACTCCTGCAATTGCCCGGTGAGATCGGCGCGGCCCTGGTTGGTGCGGAGCGCGTTCGGTTGGCCGCCGGAGTAGAGTAGGTTCATGTTGTGATGATCGTCGGCATAAGCGGCTCCAGTGCCGCCGATCATTGACAGCGAAAAGTAGCCGTCGGCGGCGGGGAGCGAACCGGCAATGTCAATCATCGCCATACCGTCGTTGGCGAAGCCGAGGTGAAACTGGATGTAGTCCGGATTGGCGGCCGATTGCAGCGTCCAGACTTTTTCCGGTGCGCCGCCGAACATCCAGCAGGCCAGGTCGGTGTCCGGCAGGATGTGTTCGGCGATCGACTCGGGCGTCGACTCGGGTGGCAGCCAGCGGTGGATGCGGAGCAGGCAGGGCTCGCCGAGCTTGCCGGCATCGATGCTGCGCTTGACCGCCTGAATTGAGGGCAAAAACCGCCAAGTGTGAGCCGGCATGAGGAGGGCGTCGGCTTGGCTAAGCACGTCCAGGTCGCCGGGCAATTGGCCAACGAGTGTCGGTTTGCCAAGAGCCGTGGCGGCCTTGGCCAAACTTGCCGCTTGGCTGGGATTGGCGTCGATAACGACGGCGTCAAAGTCGTTGGCTTGTTCGGTGAACAGCGCCTCCGTTGACTTAGTGGTCGTCGCTTGGCCAAGCGATTGGCCTGCTAGGGAGTCATTGTCGTTCAGTGGCACAAAAATAGCCCAAGACGCGCTATGCAGCCGCGTTCGAATCGCGCCGTAGGCTTCCGCTGCCCCGGACGCGCCTATGAGCGCGAGCCGGATCATTTTTGGTTTATCGGCAGCATTTGGGTCGGGAAATGTCTCACGCGACATTCACCGGGCCAAACCAATTTGTTGCGGAAGCAGCAAGTCTTCAGCATCATTCGCCCGTTCAACGAACTCAAAAGGCCAATCGTGCCAGATCCAGACGAAAACAAATCCATCTACAAGCTTACCCAGACAGGCAGATATATTATCATTATCGCGGCTTTCCTCGGTTGGTTTTTTGCTGGGATGCACCTGGGCATCACGTCGCTCTCAATGGGCTCGGCGGCCAAGGATTTGCTACGCGGCACCGAGCAGTTTGAGGTGACGGCTGGTGATCAAGCTGCTGCGCAAAAACAGGTCCAGGAAGCAGGTGAGGGGGAATGGCAGGTGTTGGCCCAGGCCGAAGCTGATAAACGATTGGGCGCGGCAAGCAGTAAATGGTTTGGTTACTACGTGTGCGCATTGTTGTTTGGCGGGGCGCTGGGCGGCCTAATGTTCGGTCGTATTGGTGATCGCTTCGGTCGCGTGAAAGGTATGACGGCGGCGATCTGCTGCTACTCGGGGGTGTCCTTTGTGGCTTACTTTGTCCAGTCGCCGGAGCAGCTTTTGGTGGCGCGGTTTGTGGTGTGCATGGGCGTGGGCGGGATGTGGCCAAACGGTGTGGCGTTAATGAGTGAAGCTTGGGCCAGTGCCTCCCGACCACTGCTTGCGGGCGTGATTGGCACGGCAGCGAACATCGGTATTTTCATGGTGGGTGTCGCAGGAAAACTCCGCGTGGTGACGGTTGATGACTGGCGTTGGGTGATGCTCATGGGCGCGGTGCCGATTGTGCTGGGGCTGCTGGTGCCACTGATCGTGCCGGAATCACCGCGTTGGCTGGCCCAACGAAGTATGGGAAACTCAGAAAAAACTTCGGAGGAAGCTATGCCTGATGTGAATACCGTTGAAATTTTTCGGTCAGGCATGTTGGCGGTTACGTTGGTGGGAATTTTATTGGCGACGGTGCCGCTGTTCGGTTCGTGGGGCAGTTCAAACTGGGCGGTGAAATGGGCGGAGGATACCGGGTCGGATGACTTGAAGGCGCAGGTGGTCATGGCGCGATCGTTGCCGGGCATCGTGGGCAGTTTCATGGGCGGATGGATTGCCAGCCTCGTTGGTCGCCGGCGTAGCTATTTTTTTAACAGCTTGATTTGCCTTGGCAGCGCGCAGTGCATGTTTTGGTTTTCCAGCCCGACAGAGCCGACCATGTTTCTCTTGTTGACTGCGGTACTGGGCTTTTTTAGTGGAATCTTCTTCGGATGGTTACCGTTATTTTTGCCGGAATTGTTTGTGACGCGTGTGCGCTCGGTCGGTGCCGGAGTTTGCTTTAATTTCGGGCGCATCATCACAGCCATAACGGTGTTCGTCACCGCCGGACTCATCGCATATTTCGACAATGACTTCCGGCAGATTGGCCGAATCACCAGTTTAATTTACCTGTTCGGCGCGGTGGGAATTCTTCTCATGCCCAAGGGCGTAGAGGGGAAAATCAAGGATTAACGCGAAGCGGTTCAGCCGGTTTAGGATTGAACGCGCTTTGGTCCAACGCTATCAACCGCCGCGTGAATCCGGGCAACGAAACCCAATCGGGAGAATTTCAATTCAACGTCGGCGTAATCGGGGCCACCGGCTACATCGGTGCTCCGTATCGTGCGGAGATTCGTGAAGCCACCGGCGCTGACATCGTTGCCCTTTGCTCCCGCCGCCGCGACTTGCTGGAGCGGGCGGGTGAGGAGGATGGCGCCGAGCTGCTGACCGACAACTGGCGTGAGGTTGTGCAGCA
>CAJWPV010000118.1 GCA_913045395.1 uncultured Verrucomicrobiota bacterium
GCTTGGCGTTCCTCGGCGAGGGCGATGATTTCCGTCGGGGCTTCCTCTTCGTCCGACTCGATGCCAAGGACACTGTTGATGTGTTCCCAGTTGGCCAACTCGGTTGCCGCGCTCTCGGCGTTAAGTTCGTTGGCGGCGAGTTTGCGGTTGGTGTCGCGCACCCAGTCGAACACCGCGCCCCAGGCGGCAGAGACGTTGAGGTCGTCATCCATCGCCTTGGTGAAGCGCGTGACGAGCGGCGAGTCGGTGGCCGGTTCGGCCGCTTGATCAAGCGCGAGTTCACGCAGCTTGGCCGTGCATTCGTCGATGCGACCAAGCGCGGTCTTTGCGCCGACCAGATTGTCGAGCGTGAAATTGAATGTCTCGCGGTAGTGGGCGGAGATCATCAGGTAACGCACCTCGCGCCCGACGCTGCCCTTGGCCAGGAGATCTCGCAGGGTGAAGAAGTTGCCGAGCGACTTGCTCATCTTTTTGCCATCAACAAGCAGGTGCGCGCCGTGCATCCAGTACTTAACGAATTTTTGCCCGTCGCACTGCAGGCAGGCGCCTTCACTCTGGGCGATCTCGTCCTCGTGGTGGGGGAACACCAAGTCCTCGCCGCCGAGGTGTAGGTCAAAACTGGGCCCGAGCAGTTCCATGCTCATGGCGCTGCACTCGATGTGCCAGCCGGGTCGGCCTTCACCCCACTGGCTGTCCCAAAACACCTCGCCGTCCTCCGGCACACGGGCCTTCCAGAGGGCAAAGTCGGCGATTGATTCCTTCTCGTACTCGTCGTTGCTGACGCGTTCGCCGGGGCGCATTGCCTCGAGGTTGAGGTTGAGCAACTGGCCGTACTGGTTTCCGGCTTCGCGGTACTTCTCGATGCTGAAATAAACCGAGCCGTCATTGGTGCGGTAGGCGATGCCGTTGGACTCGAGCTTTTTTATGAGCTTGATGATCGGGCCGATGAACCCGGTGGCGTGCGGGCGTTCGTCCGGCATTTGGCAGCCAAGTGCCTCGAGGTCGGCGAAAAATGCCCGCTCGTGTTCGCCGGTGAATTCGGCCAGCGACTTGCCGGACTCGTTGACGCGGCGGATGATTTTGTCCTCCACGTCGGTGATGTTCATGACGTGGCGTACGTCGAAGCCGCGGAAGCTAAGGTGGCGTCGGACGATATCGGCAAAGACAAACGTGCGGAAATTCCCAATGTGCGCGAAGTCGTGCACGGTCGGGCCGCAGCAGTAGAGCCCGACCTTTTTTCCGGCGGGATCCAGCGGTACGAACGTCTCGAGCGAACGTGACAGGGTGTTGAAGACTCTCAAGCCCATAAAGCGGCGACAGATTAATCGCCCGAGCGCCAAAGTGAAGCTGGAACCGCCGGAAGACGGGGGCGCTTGGTCAAGCGGGGGTCAAATACCCATGCTCTCGTAACGCTTGGCAATGCGCTCGATGCCACAGACGAAGGCGGCTGTGCGGAGGTCGATGACGTCTTCGCGGGCGTTGAAGATGTCGCGAATATTGTTGTAGGCATTGCGCATGGTGTCGTCGAGGCCGGAGCGGACGAGGGCGAGTTCGTCCGAGCCGGTGGTGAGTTGGTCGCGGATTTCCGGCGGGACGGTGGTGTTGAGCATCTTTTCGAGGGCCTCGACGATCATCTGGCCGCGGCGCTCCTCGTTACGGCGTTCGAGGTAGCCAAAGCGGATGCGCGCAAGGTTTTTCACCCACTCGAAGTAGGAGACGGTGACGCCGCCGGCGTTGAGGTAGGCGTCCGGGATAATGACCGTGCCCTTTTCGCGGAGAATCTCATCGGCGGCGAAGGTAACCGGGCCGTTGGCTGCCTCGGCGATGAGCGGGGCCTGGATTCGGGCGGCGTTTTTGAGGGTGATGACGCCCTCCATTGCCGCGGGGATGAGAATGTCGCACTCGGTCTCGAGCACTGACGCGCCGTCTTCGGTGTAGTCCGCGCCGGGGTAACCCTTCACGCCTTGGTTTTCGGCGATATGGGCCTTGACCGCCTCGACGTCAAGCCCGTCGGCGGAACGGATCGCGCCGTCGCGCTCGATGATGGCGGTGATCTTAGCGCCGTCCTCCCCACTCAGAAACTTGGCAGCGTGGTAGCCGACGTTGCCGAGACCCTGCACGACTATGCGTTTACCCTCGATTGTGCCGTTGAGTCTGGCGCGGGTGACGTCATCGGGGTGGCGGAAGAATTCCCGTAGGCCGTATTGAACGCCGCGGCCGGTTGCCTCGATGCGCCCGTCGATGCCACCAAGGTGCACCGGCTTGCCGGTCACGCAGCCCATGCCGTTTGCCTGCTCGGGGAACAGGGACTGGTACGTGTCGGAAATCCAGCCCATCTCGCGTTCGCCGGTGCCCATGTCGGGGGCGGGCACGTTGAGGCTTGGGTGAATGAGGTCGCGTTTGGCCAATTCCTGCGTGAAGCGGCGGGTTATTTTCTCGAGATCCTTTTCACTGTACTGCCTTGGGTCGATCTTGAGCGCGCCCTTGGAGCCACCGAACGGGATCATCACGATGGCGCACTTGTATGACATCAGCGACGCCAGCGCCTCGACCTCGTCCTGGTTGGCGAAGTCGGCGTAACGGATGCCGCCCTTGACCGGCAGGATGTGTTCGCTGTGGACGGCGCGCCAGCCGGTAAATACCTCGTAGCGGTCGCCCAGCTTGACGCCGAACTGCACCTGATATACCGAGTTGCAGCTCCGGATCTGATCGGCGAGACCAAGCGGCAGGTCCATGGTGGCGGTGGCGCGGTCGAACATCCGGTCGACGCTTTCGCGGAAGGAGAGTTCCTGGGTATCATTCATGATTGAGTTGGATTGCTGTTCGACGATAGCGCGTAAAGCCAAGCTATGTGAGACTCATTTGTAAACAGAATAATTGCGTTCGAGAGCCGTACGCTTGGCCAAGCGCGGTCGGGGAGTTGGGTATAGTCGAGCAGAGAAAATCGTTGTTGAGGTCAGATTGTGAATCATTTCACAATGAAGTTGCCGTGCCTTTTTTACGGTGGTATGTTTAGCGCGGCCTGAATCAAAAACGGGTTAAAACCCATTTTTTGCTGATTCGCTTCGTTTTTTGATGTCTGCTCGAACGCAGGATACCCCTTGGTTGCATCGGTTCGCCATTGTCACAGCAATGGCGACGCTCGTTCTCATTGGATTTGGCGGCTTGGTGACGAGCAAGGGGGTGGGGATGGCGGTGCCGGATTGGCCCAACACCTTCGGATACAACATGTTTTTGGTGCCATTCGATGAGTGGCTCGGGAAGTTCGGGATTTTTGAGGAACATTCACATCGGTTGGTGGCGTCGTTTGTCGGTCTGTTAACGATCGTTTTGGCCGCTTGGCTCTGGGTGAAAGACTCACGCAAATGGGTGCGCCTGCTCGGGATCGGTGCGCTAGTGCTGGTCGTGGCCCAGGGGGTGCTCGGCGGTCTGCGGGTGACTGAGATCAACCAAAACCTGGGGCTGATTCACGGTGCCGTGGCGCAGCTGTTCTTGATTTTGGTTTGTGGGATTGCACTGGTCACCAGCAGTTGGTGGCGTCGGGTGAACGTGAGCGAGGCTGACGGAGCCAGTTTTGAGGCACTCAAGGGTATCTTGGTGGCAGTGATTTGCCTGGTTTTTGTGCAACTACTGCTCGGTGCCACGATGCGGCATCAGCACGCCGGCCTGGCGATCTGGGATTTTCCGCTGGCGCACGGTCAGGTTTGGCCGGCGACGGATGAGGTATCCATCGCTCGGTACAACGAGAACCGTGTCGAATTACAAAGGAACCTCCACGTCCAAAACCAGTTGTACGACGCGAAGGGGGACCCGCAGGTGTTTCTCGCCAGTGGACGAGAGATCTTATCGTGGCACCTCTGGCTGCAGATGCTACATCGGCTGGGTGCGATGGCGACGCTGGCCTTGGCGGTGACGTTGGTGGTGAAGGCGCGTCGTTGGCTTGGCCAAGCGCACGGTTTTACAAAAGCCGGTTATACGTTGCTGGCGATGATTGTTGCACAGGCCGGCATGGGGATCTGGACGATTTTGAGCAACAAGGCGGCGGACGTGGCCACGGGGCATGTGGTGCTTGGCGCGGCGTGCCTGGGACTGGGAAGTTTGCTGCTGCTGGCGGCCAGGCGCTGCGCGTTTGTCGCCGATCCAGCCAACGCGGCGGAGCGCTTGACCAAGCGCAGTGATGATGCTGGGGTTGACACCGGCCAAGCGGCAGCAGTGGCCGTGTAGATTTTATTGATGGGAAGCACAGTTCAACAGACTCAAAAAAATCATGGAGAGCGGGTGAGGGCCTGGTCGGTATTTTCCGAGTTGGTTAAGCTGCGGCTGACGACGCTGGTGCTGATCACCACGTTGGTTGGTTTTTATGCAGGGCTCAATTCCGAGAGCGGCGGTCTGGCGCAGAACCTTGCCAAGCTTGGCCTGACGCTGTTGGGCACCGGGTTGCTGGCGGCTGGCGCGGCGATCCTGAACCAGTATCTCGAGCGCGATCACGACGCACGGATGGAGCGCACAGCCAGGCGACCTTTGCCGAGCGGGACTATCGGTGCAGAAGCGGCGTTGCTGCTTGGCGGCGCCTGCTCGGTGGTCGGACTATTGGCCCTGGCCGCCTGGGTGAATTTGCTGGTGTCGGTACTCGGCGCTGTGACGCTGGTCACTTACCTGTTCATCTACACGCCGCTCAAGCGCAAGTCGGAGTGGAATACAGTTATTGGGGCGATTCCCGGAGCGCTGCCGCCGCTTATGGGGTGGGCCGCGGCCCGGGGCGGGGTGGATCCGCTGGGCTGGATTTTGTTCGGGATTTTGTTTTTCTGGCAGATGCCGCATTTCATGGCGATCGCCTGGATGTACCGTGATGACTACGAGAAGGCCGGCTTCGTGATGATGCCAAGCGCGGCTGATGGCGGGGCGCGGACCGGACGGCAGGCGATCAGTCACACCCTCTTTTTGTGCATTGCCAGCCTGATGCCGTTTACGATGAAACTGGCCGGGGCGGTTTACGTTTCCGGGGCGGTGCTGCTGGGAGGGCTTTTTTTGTGGGCCGCAGTGCGGTTTTCGCGACAGTTGACGAGGCAAAGCGCACGGGTTCTGTTTTTCGCTTCCATTATTTACCTGCCACTACTGCTGGGATTGATGGTGGTGGATAAAAACTGAAAATATGATACAGAGACAGGTCGCGATTGACAACGAGGTCGTCGAGTCGATAGGCTCCCCCGCTTTAGGTTCGCGCCACGCTAGGAGAAAGAAGGATTTTTTTAAGTTTAATCAACGATGAGTGATAAGGCAGAGGTAACCCAGGCACGGGAAGCTGTTGAGGTGCATCATGACGAGCATGATGAACATCACGCGCAGAGTTTTTGGCGAACGTATATTTTCTCCACAGACCACAAGGTCATCGGCATACAGTATGGCTTCTGTGGGCTGGCGTTTTTGTTCTTCGGATTTTGCCTGATCGCCACGATGCGCTGGTCGATGGCCTATGAGGGGCAGGCGGTTCCCTTTGTCGGGCCGATGCTTGAGGCGCTGCTGGGCAACAACGTTGCCCCCGGTGGAGTGATGAGCGCCGAGCTTTACAACGTGTTCGGTGCGATGCATGGCACGATCATGGTGTTTATGGGCATCGTGCCGGCTGCCTTCGCGGCGTTCGGCAACTACGTGGTGCCGCTGCAGATTGGCGCGGTGGACATGGCGTTTCCGCGGGTGAACATGGCCAGTTTCTGGGC
>CAJWPV010000119.1 GCA_913045395.1 uncultured Verrucomicrobiota bacterium
TTGTCTGCTAGCGCCTCGCCAAGGGGGAGTTGCCGCTTGGCCAAGCGGTGGGGCAATATCCCCGCTTACTCGGCCTCCTTTGTGGGGGCTTCTTCTTCAGTGGTTTTTAGCTCGGCGGCTGCGTTTTCATCGGGCGCGGCGGCGCCTTCCGGGGGAGACTCCTCTGTCGGCGGGTTGACGCTCGATCCGGCTCGGCGATCCTTCTCTGCGCGGGCGGCGGCCAGGACCGGTTCGGCATGCTCCGCGAGGCCCGGGATATCCGCGAGGTCTCCAGCCTCGACGCCGATCAAGGCATCCAATGTCAGCAGACCAGCATGGACGAGGGCATCGGCCTGCTCCTTCTCGATCCCGGGGATGGCGGCCAGTGCGTCAACGGCTCCGGCGACCTGTTCCTCAAATCCGACGCGGACCTCTTGCTCCGGGTCGATGTCAATCTGCCACCCGGTGAGTATGCTGGTGAGGCGGGCGTTCTGGCCACGGCGTCCGATGGCCAATGAGAGTTGATCGGGATCAACCAGGATATGGATTCTTTTTCGATCCGGCTCAACTTCCAGCCGCTTTATTTGGGCTGGGGCTAGGGAGTTGGTCACGTAGGTCTCGATGTCTGTATCCCAGCGGATGATGTCAATTTTCTCGTTGTTGAGTTCCCGTACGATATTTTTCACCCGTTGTCCGCGAAGACCGACGCAGGCGCCGACGGGATCCACTTTTTCATCCTTCGAGTGCACCGCAAGCTTGGTACGGAAGCCCGGCTCCCGGGCAATGGCCTTGACTTCGATCGTGCCGTCGTTGATCTCGGAGACCTCGAGTTGAAACAGTTTGAGCACAAAGTTGGAGTCCCTTCGGGAGAGAATGATTTCAGAATTGCTGTCTGAACCCTGCACGGCTTTTACCAGGCATCGGATGCGTTCGCCCCGCTGGTATTCCTCAGTGGGCACACGCTCTCGGTTAGGTAGGAGGGCTTCAAATTTGCCCAAGTCAATGAGGACATCCGAGCGGTCGAATCCCCGGACCTCGCCGCTGACGATGTCCCCGACGCGGTCTTTGAACTCGGAGTAAATCAACGCCTTCTCCGCTCTGCGAATGGCCTGCATCAATGCCTGCTTGGCATTCTGGGAGGCAATCCGGCCAAAGTTTTTCGGGGTGACTTCGACTTCCAGTTCTTCATCCAGTTGAGCGCTTGGTTTGTGGCGTAGCGCGGACTCGAGGCTTATTTCGCTCTGTTTGTCGGTGACTCTCTCAACCACGATCAGGGAGGCGAAAGCGCGGATGTCACCGTCCTTGCGGTCGATTTCGCACCTCAATTCCCTGGCGGGGCCGACCGCCCGCTTTGCCGCAGAGACCATTGCATCTTCGACAGCGCTGATAAGGATCTCCCGATCGAGGCCCTTTTCACGCTCCCAATATTCCATGCTGGCAATAAATTCCGCATTCATCGTTATCGTTTGTCGACAAGCCCTAAACCGTTCGTACCGAACAAAAAAGCCGGCAGATTGCTCTCCGACTTCACTCACTCTCAACAAAATTGACTGACTACGCTGACACCCGGTGGGTGGCAACCGGCTTCAGGTTAGTCGTTCGCGTTAAGCAGCGTCAAGTTCAAAAGGCTGTCGGGATTGCCTGTTTTTTGGATTTTTTAAGAAAAACAACCGTTGAACACGAATTTGGGTTTCCCGGCCGGTTGCCCACGGGTAGCTTACGGCGGAGTGGTGGAAGATCGACCGAAGGAGGCGTGGCAGCCGTTGACATTCGGAGGCGTAGCCCGGTTTGCCGCGGCCAGTTACTGGCGGTTACTGATGGTGGAACTGGTCTTCGCACTGATGGTTGCGGCCACGGTGGTGTGGTTTGTCCAACAGGCCTGGGTGCCGGTGATCGACAAAACTATCAAGCAAATGCCGCCGACCGGGGAGATTCGCGGCGGCCGTCTCGATTGGCCAAGCGGGACCGTGCTTCAGCAAGAGGGGCCGTTTATGCGGATTGCCGTGCGCCCGGGAGGCTTCACCAATGTCGAGGAATCGGCCGATCTTGTGCTGGCTTTTGGCTCGAGCGATCTGCGGATCGGAAGCAGCCTTGGGCTTGGCCTGTTGACGCTGCCTTATCCCGTGGGATGGATCCTGTCGTTCAACAAAACCGAACTCGAACCTTGGTGGGGGGCTCGTTCCCATATGGTGCTGGCGGGGCTTGGCCTATTGGTTGTTTTGGCGCTGCAATTCATTTGGTCCACGCTGGGTTTGCTGTACATGCTTCCCGTTAAGATTTTCTCTGTCAGTCGAGTGGACTGGGTTGGCGCCATAAAAATAGCCATTGCTGCACAAATGCCGAGCGCGTTAGTGATGAGCGTCGGCATCGTGTTATACGGCCTAAAGCAACTCGACCTGGTGGCTCTGCTAGTCGTGTGGGGTGTGCACTTGGCCTTGCCGTGGATGTATGTGATGTTTTCCCCGATCCTCGCCCCAAAACAGCCCAAGCCGCAAAAGGCTAGGTCGAAGAAAGCCCAGGTCAAACGTGATCCGGGAGACAATCCTTTCCACGATACTTCAGGGAATTCAGGAAACCCCTTCGGCAGCGATTGAGGAGTCCAGCGCTTGGCCAAGTGCTAGTCGGGAAACCAAGCCGAAGGCGAGACGCTTGACAATTTCGATAGCCAACAATCGAGACATTATGTCACATATGACTCAAGTTTAAGGTTGTATTTCGCTGTGAAAAAATAATTAAGTGACTGGTTTTCAGTTATTTAACTATTTTAATTGACACTTGGCATCTGGGTTGCTCATGGATGGGGGAATTTGTTATGGGAAAAGTTTTAGGAATTGATTTAGGTACGACCAACTCCTGCATGTCTATCATGGACGGCGGGGAGCCGCTCGTTCTCGAGAATTCAGAGGGTCGACGGACGACGCCCTCGGTTGTGGCATTCACCAAGGACGGCGAACGTCTTGTGGGCGATCCTGCCAAGCGTCAGGCGGTCACCAACCCGAAGAACACGATTTTCTCCATTAAGCGGTTTATGGGCCGCAAATTCGACGAGGTCGGCGAGGAGACTAAGCGCATTCCTTACAAGGTTGTCAAGGCGTCCAACGGGGATGCCGCTGTCGAGGTGGAGGTCAACGCGGAGACCAAGCAGTACAGTCCGCCGGAGATTTCTGCGATGATCCTCGGCAAACTCAAGGCCGACGCCGAGATGCGTCTGGGCGAAACGATCACCGAGGCCGTCATCACGGTTCCCGCCTATTACAACGACACGCAGCGCCAGGCGACCAAGGATGCTGGCAAAATCGCCGGTCTCGAGGTGCTGCGGATCATCAACGAGCCGACGGCTGCGTCGCTGGCGTACGGGCTCGATAAGAAGACGGATCAAAATATCGCAGTGTACGACCTTGGCGGAGGGACGTTTGACATATCGGTGCTGGAGATCGGTGATGGTGTGTTCGAGGTAAAAGCCACAAACGGCGACACCCAACTCGGCGGTGACGACTGGGACAACGCCGTCATCGACTGGGTGCTCGACAGTTTCAAGGAGGAGAATGGAATGGATCTGCGGAACCAGCCCGACGCACTGCAGCGCATCAAGGAGGAGGCCGAGAAGGCCAAGATTTCTTTATCCAGCTCCACGAGCTATGACCTGAACCTGCCGTTCATCACTGCGGATGCCAGCGGCCCCAAGCACATCAACCTGCAATTGTCACGGGCCAAGCTGGAGCAGTTGTGCGAGGATTTGTTTGAGCGCACCCTTGGGCCGGTGCAGGCCTGCTTTAAGGACGCCGAGGTGAGCGCGAACGACGTCAAGGATCTCGTTCTGGTCGGTGGAATGACCCGGATGCCCAAGGTGGTTGAGACTGCCGAGGCGGCCATCGGCAGGAAGCCCAATCAAGGGGTTAACCCGGACGAAGTCGTTGCGGTTGGTGCTGCCATCCAAGGAGGTGTCTTGAAGGGCGACGTCAAGGATGTTCTGTTGCTCGACGTCACGCCGCTCTCGCTTGGCATCGAGACCATGGGCGCGGTGATGACCAAGCTCATCGAGCGCAACACCACCATCCCGACCAAGAAATCGGAAATTTTCTCCACCGCTGCCGACAACCAGCCGGCTGTGGACATCCACGTGCTACAGGGCGAGCGCGAGTTCGCCAACGACAACAAGAGCATCGGCAAGTTCCAGTTGACCGATATCCCGCCCGCGCCGCGCGGCACTCCGCAGGTCGAGGTGACGTTCGACATTGACGCCAACGGCATTCTCAACGTCAACGCCAAGGACCTTGGCACCGGCAAGGAGCAGAAGATCACCATTACCGCCAGCAGTGGCCTCTCGGAGGAGGACATCGAGAAGATGAAGCAGGACGCCGAGACACATGCCGATGAGGATAAAAAACGCCGTGAAGAGGTGGACCTCTGCAACAACGCCGACAATCTGGCCTACCAGACGGACAAGATGCTCAAGGAAAATGGAGACAAGCTTTCAGGCGACAAAAAGAGCGCGCTCGAAGCGGCCAATAACGAATTGAAGGACGCGCTGAAAGGCTCCGACTCCAACGCGATAAAGGTCGCCACGGAGAAACTGCAGCAAGTTGTGCAGGACGCCTCCGGTGATATTTACAAGGCCGCTCAGGAAGCTCAGGCGGCCGACGGTACGGAGCCAGGCGGCGATGCACCGGACGAGGACGAGCCGGCCAACAAGGAAGAGGGCCCCATCATCGACGCCGAGGTCGTGGAGGAAAAAGCCGACTAAGATTTTAGCCGCGCTTGGCCGGAACCGGGTGGTTCCGACTTTCCGGCGCGACAAACTTCCCCGCCCATGGCGGGAACAAAACAGCAAGTTAGATAAAAACAAACATGGCACTAAAACTAAAACCGCTCGGCGATCGCATTATTGTTGAGCCGATCGAGGAGAATGAGCAGCAATCGGATGGTGGTATTATCATACCGGATTCTGCCAAGGAAAAACCCACCGAAGCCAAGGTACTGGCTTTGGGTACCGGCAAGACAGACGACAATGGCAAAAAAATTGCCTTCGAGGTCAAGAAGGGCGACAAGGTGTTGATCAGCAAATATGGCGGCACCGAGGTCAAGGTCGACGGCAAGGAACTCAAGATTTTGAATTCCGACGACATCCTTGCAATCGTTGGATAAATTTGGAAAGGAATAATAAAGTATGTCAGCAAAACAATTGAAGTTTGATGAATCCGCGCGGCAGGCCTTGTTGAAGGGTGTCACCACCCTGTCCAAGGCCGTAACAGCCACACTCGGCCCAAAGGGACGCAACGTCGTTCTCGATAAGAAGTTCGGATCCCCCACAGTCACTAAGGACGGTGTCACTGTGGCCAAGGAGATCGACCTTGATGATCCGTTTGAAAACATGGGTGCCCAGATGGTGCGCGAGGTCTCAAGTAAGACCAGTGACGCCGCCGGCGATGGGACCACCACGGCAACTGTACTTGCCGAGGCCATCTACAGTGGCGGCCTCAAGCACGTCACCGCAGGGGCCAGCCCGATCGCCATCCAGCGCGGCATCCAGAAGGCGGTTGAGGCCGCAGTAGGTGCACTCGACAAGGCCTCCAAGAAGGTCAAGGACAAGGAGGAGATCAACCAGGTCGCCACGGTGTCCGCCAACTGGGACGAGGAGGTCGGTGAGATCATCGCCGACGCCATGGACAAGGTCGGCAAGGACGGCACGATTACTGTCGAGGAGGCCAAGTCCATCGAGACCACG
>CAJWPV010000120.1 GCA_913045395.1 uncultured Verrucomicrobiota bacterium
TGGTCTATTCTTTCCCTCCTGATGAATTGGTTGAAAGGGCGGATTTGGTTTATGACCTTCGTGCTAATATTCCGGAAGCGTCACGGGCATATGGATTGGAGTTTCATCCCGATTTTGCCGAAACAGGTGAGGTTTTTTTCTGTTATGTTTTGGGAAGGAAAATCAAGGACGGAACCCATGTGGCTCGGTACCGGATCCCAAAAGATGATGGCCCTCCCCGTTTCGATCCGGGCTCCCGCGAGGTTTTGATCACCTGGTTGTCTGGCGGACATAATGGTGGTTCGCTCAACTTTGGTAAGGATGGGATGCTCTATATTTCCACTGGCGACGCCGAGGCGCCGTATCCACCGGATGGCCTAAAAACCGGCCAGGATATCAGTGATTTGTTGGCGTCCATACTTCGCATCGACGTCGACCAACGCGATCCCGGGCTAGCTTATCGCGTCCCGCAAGATAATCCGTTTGTCGGAATCGAAGGCGCTCGACCGGAAGTGTGGGCGTATGGGTTTCGCAACCCGTGGCGCATGAGCTTCGATAAAGCGACTGATAACCTTTGGGTGGGTGACGTCGGTTGGGATCTGTGGGAACTGGTTTTCAAAGTAGAGCGCGGGGGCAACTACGGCTGGAGCATTATGGAGGGGAGCCAGCCGATTCATCCTGATGACAATTCAGGGCCAAGCCGCATCAGCTCGCCCATTGTGCAGCACTCCCACTCGGAAGCCCGATCAATGACTGGTGGCCATGTTTACCACGGCTCCCGGTTGGCTGGTCTCAAGGGCACCTATATTTACGGCGACTACCCCACTGGCCGAATCTGGGGGCTGCGTTACGACGGCAAAGAGGTCACCGAACACCTCGAACTGGCCAATACCCCGCACCAAATCATTTGTTTTGGTATTGGTCCCGATGAGGAATTAATCGTGGTCGACCACTTGGGAACGCTCAATAAGCTGGTGCCGAATCCAGCGAGCACTCCGGCCATACCATTCCCAACCCAACTGAGTGGGACCGGTTTGTTCTCCAACCTGACCAGTCTCACTCCCGCAGCCGGCGTCATGCCCTATACGATCAATGCCGAGCCATGGCAGGACGGCGCCCGTTATTCGCGAGTCATTGCAGTACCTGGTGACGGAGTCATCGATCTGCACCCAAACAATGACTCGCGACTGGGAAATTTTGAAGGATCGTTGAGATTCCCCAACAAAACCGTTTTGGCAAAGACGACCACGATGGATGTGTTCGATTCTCCTGAGAGCAGTCAGCTTCAACCGCGAAGACTCGAGACACAGGTGTTGCAGCTCGTTGATGGTTTTTGGCAGGCGTACAGCTTTGTTTGGAACAAAGAAGGTACCGACGCTGAGTTGTCGGATGGCAAAGGCAGCGACATCGACCTACTGATTCCTGACATGCTCGTTCCAGGTGGCCGCCGAGATTTGAGCTGGCACTTTGCCAGCCGCGCAGAGTGCCAACTCTGCCATGGCCAGCGCTTCGGCACGGTCATCGGCTTCACGCCTGAGCAACTCGGTGAAGAAACCATCGCTCAACTTAAGCAACTCAGTATTGTGGCTAACCTTTCTCCTCCCCAACGGCCCAGCGTGACCAGAGTTGAAGATATTGATCAATCGCTGACCAAGCGTGCCCGCTCTTACCTCCATTCCAATTGCGCTCACTGTCATCATCAAGGAGGTGGAGGAGCGACGGTGTTTGACCTTTCCTATCATCTGCCGCTCAAGCGAACAAAGTTACTTGGTCTGCCACCTGCCCAAGGCGACTTCGATCTTGAAAATGCACGTGTGGTTGCCCCGGGCGATCCGTACAGGTCGGTACTGCTTTACCGAATGGCCAAGCAGGGCAACGGCAGAATGCCACATTTAGGCTCGCGCCGTATCGATACCGCTGGGCTGAAGTTGATCCATGACTGGATCGCTAACATGCCACTTGATGAAACCGGCCGGTCCGCGGAGCGGCTCGGCCAAGTGAGCACACAGCAGAAACAGATTCACTCGCTCGGCTTGGCAAAGAACGATAAAAAAATGGCTGCCCTGGTTAAGTTGTTGGCCAAGCCAAGCGGCGCGTTAATGCTTCAGCAGTCGGTGTTGGGCAACAATCCTCTTGATCTAGCGGTCGCACGAAAGCGCGACTCGATTTCGCGAGTTGCCGCCGGGCATGACGATTTCCGAGTGCGCGAGTTGTTTGAGCAATTCCTACCAGACAACGAACAAATAAAGAAACTAGGCCCGAAGCCGAATACAACCATGTTACTCACCCTGGCCGGCAGCACGGTGAAAGGGAGGAATCTTTTCCTGCAAACCGGCCGCACTCTCTGCATCTCTTGCCACCGAGTGCAAGGCAGTGGCAAAAATATCGGCCCTGACTTGAGCCAAGTCGGCAGCCGACTAAACCGCGAACAACTGCTTGAAAGCTTGCTTGAACCGACAAAGACGATCACCGAAGGCTACAGCCTCTATTCGTTGGAGATGAAATCCGGCGAGATCCAAACTGGTTTCCTGCTTGAGCGGGCAAAGGAGAATACCCGTTTCCGACTACTGTCCGGCGAGGAATTGACGATGCCCACTCAAAGTGTGCTGCGCTTCACCGACCTCCCGGTCTCTGCCATGCCGGCCGGCCTCTTGCAAAATCTCGCCCCACAGGAAGCCGCCGATCTCCTAGCCTATTTGGTGTCATTGAGGTGATAGTATATTTTTGTTCGTTAGGTTGACGTTTAAGGTCGAAGTGCAGACAATTGGGGCGCTTTTACGCAATTTATTTGATGGTACGAATTTAATTCTTCTGACATGCACGAGTACATTGAACGAGTCGTTGACCTGACTGATCCCAATCAAACCGAGCTGCTCAACCTCTCCCCAGACGAGGCACGCCGGCGTATGCTCACCGGCTCACCGGAAACCATCCGCGACTTTGACGGCTCTTTCGCATTGGTGGCCAAGGACGGCAAGTCAGTCAAGCTGGCCCGCTCGCTCGACCGTCCGCTGCGCTACTTTTTAGCCAAGCAAATCGAGGGGCCAGCGCTCATCGTCGCACACCGTATTGATGCCATCCGTCAATGGCTCGTGGAACAGGGTTTTGGGGACCAGTTTCATCCCTACTACACGCGCATGGTTCCTGCGCATCATTTGGTGACCATTCAACTCGTCGGCTGCCCGGATCCTGACCCGACGTACGAGCGGTTCTTCAACCCGCGCCGCAACCACTACTCAACCGATCTTGACCCGATCGGCTACGACTACATAGCCACGCTGAAAAACGAAGTCCGAAAATGGCTCGAGCGCATCCCTGAAACGGAGCCGATTGGCTGCTGCTTCTCCGGTGGCATCGACAGTGGTGCAGTCTTTCTCTCCACCTACGCGGTGATGCGCGAACTGGGCTTCGACCTCGGCCGACTTAAGGCGTTCACGTTGAGCTTTGGCGATGGCCCTGACCTTCAACAATGCAAGGATTTCCTCGGGAAGCTGGACATGGGAATGTTTCTCGAGCCTATCGAGTCCAGCCTCGGGGACATCGACGTCGCCGAGACCATTCAGATCGTCGAGGATTACAAGATCCTCGACATCGAGTCCGCCTCTATGGCCATCGGGCTTTGCCGGGGCATCCGCAAAAAATACCCTGACTGGAAATACCTTATCGACGGCGATGGCGGCGATGAAAACCTGAAGGACTATCCAATTGAGGAAAATCCGGAGCTGACGATCCGCAGTGTCGTCAACAACCAGATGCTGTATCAGGAAGGCTGGGGCGTCGGCACGATCAAGCATTCGCTCACCTACTCCGGTGGTTTGAGCCGTTCGTATGCAAGGACTTACGCACCTAGTCACCACTTCGGCTTCAAGGGCTTCAGCCCGTTCACCAGGCCGGATGTTGTCGAGGTGGCCGAAGGCATCCCGTTCGTCGCATTGACCGGCTACGATGTCGACAAGCTGTACGCACTCAAAGGCGACATCGTCGCTCGGGGCGTCAGGTCGGCGCTCGGTTTCGAGATGCCGGTTTTTGGAAAACGCCGCTTCCAGCACGGTGCAACCTCGGTCAGTTCGCTCCGCGAAAATATCCCGGCGCGCGAGGGGCAACTTCGCAAAAAATTCCTCGAGCTTTATTCCTAACGCCCTCGCAGAGTCCGGCGTTGATTATCCGGAAACGCACGCATCACGCAGCCGCTGGATCATCCGGCAGCGCGGCCCTAAAAATCCGCTTGACCCACACCGCCCTTACGCTTGGCTACTGGAGAAAGAGCGCGCTGCCGACGGCAGCCTTGTCGATGGCCTGACGATTTTTCTTACCAACAAGGAATGTCCGTGGCGCTGCCTGATGTGCGATCTCTGGCAGAACACTCTCGACGAAACCGTTCCTGCCGGCGCGATCTCCGCGCAAATCGATTTCGCGCTTGACCAGACGGAACGCGAATGCTGTGACCTGGCCAAGCTCCAGCAAATCAAACTTTATAACGCCGGTAGTTTCTTTGATGCCCAAGCCATCCCCGAGGCCGAAGAGGCCGTAATTTCAACTCGCTTGGCCAAGTTCAGCCGTGTCATCGTGGAGAGCCACCCGGCCCTGATTGGGGATCGTTGCCTACGCTTTCGCGACCGTCTGAACGGCCAGCTTGAAATTGCACTTGGCCTCGAGACTGTCCATCCCAAGGCGCTGGGAAAGCTCAATAAGCGTGTGTCTCTCGGGCAGTTCCGTGACGCCGCAGGCTTCATCACCCGGCATGATATAGCCTTGCGCACCTTCGTACTACTGCAACCACCATTCATCCCGGTAGACGAATCCGTCGAGTGGGCCAGGCGTTCCATTGATTTTTCACAGGACTGCGGCGCGACGGTCACCGCGCTGATCCCCACCCGCACCGGCAACGGCGCGATGGATCATCTGGCCGCTGTCGGGCAATTCATCGAGCCCACGCTTGTCCAACTGGAGGACGCGATGGACTACGGCGTTGGCCAGGCGCGCGGACGCGTCTTCGCTGACCTCTGGGATCTGGAACGCTTCTCAAGCTGCACGGCCTGCTTCCCTCAACGCCGCGACCGCTTGGCCAAACAGAACGACACCCAGCAAATCCCCGCTAGGGTCACCTGCCCAAGCTGCCGTTGACCCCTATGAGTATGCAGCTTAGCTTACGGGCGGGCCATGGAATCTGATCATTCAATCAATCAACGCCTCGAAAAATATCTCAACCAGGAACCGACAATCGGCGAGGGGGTGTACATCGCCAGATCGGCAGTTGTGTTTGGCGCGGTGACACTCGGGAAGCAGTCGAGCGTCTGGTACAACGCCGTGCTGCGAGGCGATATTCATGAGATTGTTGTCGGGGAAGGTACCAATATTCAAGACAACGCTGTGGTGCACATCGCCGACGACTTCGGTTGTTATATCGGCGACTATGTGACCGTAGGCCACTCGGCTGTGGTGCACGCCTGCCGTGTCGGTGATGAGACGCTTGTCGGGATGGGGGCGACAATTCTCGATGGTGCGCTGGTCGGCAACCAGTGCATCATCGGGGCCAATGCTCTGGTTAAGCAGGGTCAGGAAATCGCCGATGGCTCGATGGTAGTAGGCAGTCCGGCCAAGGTAATTCGCAAGCTCACAGACGAGGAGCGCGCAGGTCTGAAAGAGTGGGCGACGAAGTATGTAAAAAACGCCGCCTACTGTCTGAAGCATGGCATCAATG
>CAJWPV010000121.1 GCA_913045395.1 uncultured Verrucomicrobiota bacterium
GGTGTACGAGCAGCAGCGGATAATGGCTCAGCAAAATTCCAGCCGCTACAAACCGATCGCCCCGGCACTCGTCATCGAGCACGCCCCGGGAGCCGACTGGCTTGCCGCCCTACCGGAAAGCCGCCGCACCCGTGTCATGGCCACCCTCGCCGAAACACTCTTGAAGAACCGGAAAACCGTCGAGGCGCTCGATGAGATCGAACGCTTGGCCAAACTTGACCCGGCATCGGCCAAGCGCATCGCCGACATGCTGCTCGGTGGCTGGGCACAGTCCCGTAACCCCAACGGTGGCGCGAAGCCTCGCATGCCCACTGTTGGTGTGTCGGTTTACATCCCGCCGAGGCCAAGTGGCACGCCGCTCACCCGGGCGAAACAGAGACGCAACCTGCGCGAGCTGGACGAGATTCTCGGGCGCCTGGCCAAGCTGCCAATCGATCCGCCCAAGCCGCAAGCGATCGTCACCGCCTTCGAGGGCGCGCACAGCTTCGCCGAGGTTTACAAGCTCGACGACATC
This sequence comes from uncultured Verrucomicrobiota bacterium, assembly GCA_913045395.1. GTDB lineage: Bacteria > Verrucomicrobiota > Verrucomicrobiia > Limisphaerales > UBA1096 > UBA1096. Next base: position 515 of record CAJWPV010000121.1, read on the forward strand.
CGGCAGGTGTTCGGCGAGCCGGAAAAAATCCCGACCGTGTCGCTGGCGACACTGGTCAACTCCATGCGTCAGCGCCTGGCCACCTCGTGGCGCGCACCGCAGATCCAGCAACAGGCCGACACAAAGCGCGGCGAGCCGCAGATCAAGGCCGAGGTGCTCACCGGTTACGACACGCTGCTGGCGCTGCTCGACGCCGGGCTCAAGGCCAAGCCGGATGTTTGGCAGCTCAAGCTGCAGCAGGCCGCCGCCAACTTCGACCTTGCTGAGTACCAGTACGGCAACCGGGTCGACCTCGATATTTACGTGAAACACCGCGAAGCGGCGTTCGAGGGCTTCAGCGAGGCGGCCGCGCTCTACACGCTGCAAACCTCCGTGACCGCCGACAAGCCCAACCCACTCGTTTTCCAGCTTTGGTTCAACGCCAACCTCGGTGCCAGCGATCTGTCGTATGTGACTCGCCAGCAGATTCCGGAAATCAGCAACCTACAAAAAATTCGCGACACCATTCTGGTATTGCCAGACTCGGACGGCCACCTGAAGGCGTTCAGCGAATCGGTGGCTAACACGTCACGCCGGCTAACGCCGGAGTTGAAGCCACGCTACCTCCGCGCCTCGCTCGCCGTCCTCGAGGATCATCCCGCCGGCGAATCGGCCCGAGAACTGGTGCAGCACTACGACGACCTGCTCGATGAGGTGGAACTGGTCGCCCACATCGACGGCAGCGATGAGATCGGCCACACCGAGTTGTTTGGCCTGTTCATTGGCCTGCGCCATACGAGCGACATCGAGCGCGAGGCCGGCGGTTTTGCGCGCTACCTCGTCGGCGGCAGCAAGGGCAGCCCGTATTTTTATCCACGCTATCCCGGCCAACGGCAGGCGCCCCGCGACGATCTCGAGGAACACCTTGGCGAAAAACTTGGCGACAACTTCGAGGTGCAGTCGATCACCTTTCACGACACCAAGACCCAGTCGCGCACCATTGGTCAACCAGGCTGGCGAGAGACGCCGCTGGCCTACGTGCTGCTCAAGGCCAAGGACGCCTCGGTGGACCGCATCCCGGAACTACAGATGGATCTCGATTTTTATGACTCGCTTGGCCCGGTGCTATTGCCGGTCACCACTGCGACACAGATCATTGATGCGCGCCCCGAGTCCGCCCCCGCCCGGCCAGTTGACAAACTGGAACTGACGCAGACACTCGACGCTCGCTTGGCCGGCGAAAATGAGGAACTCACCCTCGAGTTGCACGCCACCGGCAAAGGACTCACGCCACCGCTCCCCAAGCTTGTAGAGCTCGACATCCCCGGTTTTGAAATTATCAAGACCGATGACCAGGGGCTCTCGATCGCGCGCGTCGAGTCGGGCGCGTCGAGCGTCAACGCGGTGAGTGAACGCACCTGGCTGCTCACGCTCAAGCCGGGCGATGATGCCGGCAAATCGCTCTCATTCAAGTTCCCAGAGCCGACCGAACTGGTGACCAAGGCGGCTTACAAGCAGTACAGCGACGCCGACCTCGTGGAGGTGGACAGTAAACTGGCGCTGGCCGGCATCGTGCTGGGTCCCGCGTCGAAATGGCCGTGGATCACCAGTGGTATGGTGGTACTGCTGCTTGGCTTTGGCGCATGGCGCTTGGCCAAGCGCGACAACGGCCAGGCCACCGTACCGGCTTATCGTGTCCCGGATATTTGCACTCCGTTTGCCGTCATCGACCTTCTGCGACGTATAGACGCCGACCGACCAAAGTCGCTGGCAGCCCCGTATCGCGATGAGTTGCAGGGCACTATCCGTGAACTTGAGCGGATTCATTTCGCCCCAGACACCGAGCAGGCCAACGGCCACGGTGACTTGCAGGCCATCGCCCACGACTGGATCGGTAAGGTAAGTTAACCGCCGCCCATGAGCGCCAAGCGCATCCTGCTTATCGCCAACCCGGCGTCCGGCCATCACCGAGGAAAGCAGCGCCTGGCCCAAGCCGAGGAGCACTTGGCCTCGCTTGGCCATTCGGTGAGCGCTGAGCTCACCGAATCCGCCGGACACGCCACGCTCCTGACCAAGTCGAATGCTCCCGATTTCGAAATCGTCGCCGCGCTGGGAGGCGACGGTACGGTCAACGAGGTGGCCAACGGGCTCATGGCCGTCGAACCGGGTGATCGCCCCGCCCTCTCCACGCTTCCGGTCGGCACCGGCAACGATGTCGCACTGACCTTCGGCCTGGCCCATTTTGAAACCGCCATCGGTGCCCTGGCCAACGGCAGTACCCGGGCGCTGGATGTCATCCGCGTGCGGATGATGCGGGACGGGAAGTCGGTCACGAGACATGCGCTACTTTTTGTTGCCGCCGGTTTTGCCGCTGAGGTGATCCGCAAAACTGGTCCGCGCGTGAAGCGAATCTTTGGTCGGCGCTTCAGTTACTCGGTTGGTTTATTCCGTGCGCTGGCCAGCTTTCGCGCACCGGAGTTTACGGTGAAGTGGAACGGCCAAGAAAAACAGGAGACGATGTTTCAGGTATGCGCCGGCAACACCGAGTTCGCCGCTGGCGGCGTGATGCGCATCTCCCCCGGCGCACTGCCGGATGACGGCCTGCTAAACATCAGCCTGGTGGGCGAGCTTAGCCGGCTGCAGATTATCAGGCAGTTCCCGAGCATCCTCAGCGGCCGCTACGTCGAGGACGAACGCGTGGACTACTTCACCGGCAAACGCCTCGAGATTGATGCCGTGCCACCAGTAGAAATCCAGGCCGACGGTGACATCATCGGCACCACCCCAGCGACGATCGATCTGCTGCCAGATGCGTTGCGCCTGGTCACGCCGAAATAACCAGTCCTCACCCTGTCAATCTTACGGGTTGGGAGTGCCGCCGGTGATGACTTGGAAGGTCGGCTTGACGATGGGAAGCGGATTGACGCGACCGATGTTGTTGAGCCAGTTCCGGCCGCCAGCCTGTGTTTGCAATGCGGCCGCCCCCTGCCCTCCGATCAGCGACTCGATGCTAATAGAGGTTTCATTCTGGATTTGGCCCAATTGCATCTGCCTCTCCTCGATGGACAAGCCGGTGTTCATGCGTATCTCCCGGGCGAGTTCCTCGGCGCCGCCCTTCATCTGGTACACCTGCGCGGAGATGTTCTCCCCCAGCCCCTGCCTCTGGGTGATCTTATGGATCGACTTGTAGTCGTAATCTGTCTGGCGCAGGTAATCCTGAAAACGATCATCCCCCAGTGAGGTGCGAATCTGGTTGTTCATCTCCTGCTCGGCGAGTTGGCGAATCTCAGCATCGGCCGGTGAGATGCTCGAGCCGGGCACGACGCCATGCTCGTTGTCGAACACCTTGCGCGCCGCGAAGATATCTCGAAACTCATCCTCCGAAGGATCGAACCCATCCATCTGCAACCGCATGTTCGCCGACGTGGGGGATTTGCGCAGGTCGTACTCCATTTTTTGCTCCGGGGTCAGCATGGTGGCGATGCGATCGTCGCGCTCGGTTCTCATCCTTCGAATCTCGGCCATGTCCTGCGCATCGGTCGCGCCCTGCGCCATCTTCTTGAGCAACTCGCTCCCGAACTCCCGCTCGAGGGTGTTCAGCTCCGCCTTGGTTTCCTCCGGGATAAAATCCATCGCATAGCCGCTCTTGGACTGCGAGCGGGCTCGGGCCAGAGGGCTCGGCCGATTGATGGCCGCCACACCCTGTGATCCGAACAGGTCGCCCAGCACCTCGTTTTTCTCCCGATCCAACTGGGCCATTTGTGAACTGGTGGCACTAGATGGCCGGGAAAGTGCGCTGGGATTGCCTGTTTTCCAGTATTCCTTTCGGGCGGGTGCCTTGGACAGGATGTCGGCCTTGCGCTGGTCGTAGAGTTTGTCGAGATCCTGTTTCACAAGGTCGCGGATGGTCTCTTCCGGGCAGCCGATCCGGCGCAGGTTCTCGACGTAAGTCTGGTAGTCGTCGGCTTCGATTTGGCTCCAGTGAAACGGCTCGACTTCGCGCACGATCCGCTCGACCGGGACCGCCTGGCCAGGCGCTCGGCCTGCGGCAGCCGCCACCGGTGAGCCAAGCTGGGCCGGTGGCTGCTGCCTGTCGGCGAGCATCCAAAACAGTCCGGCGAGGCAAACCAGGTTTGCCACGATCGAAATCAACAACAGTCGTTGCAGGTTCATCTCCTGTGCGAAAAATAGCACCGTTGGTGATCGATGCAATGCCATGAAACAACGCTGATCAGCCAAAGTTGCGCCTGAAATGGGTACTTAACCAAGCGGAAACTGATTGCCTGCCCCTGCCCAAGCGTGAATGATTCCTTCACATTTTTCATGATGAGGAAAATCCTGTCTGTTATTTCGCTACTGCCTACGCTCTGCCTGAATCAAGCCGCCCACGCCGTGCCGGAAGGCTTCAAGGTCGTCACTTTCGCCAAGCCGCCACAGGTCACCTACCCCACCGGGGTCGCCGCCAGCGGCAATGGTGAGGTCTACGTCAGCGTCGACCTGAACAGTTCGATCGATCAAAAGGCCAACCGCGGCAAGATCGTCAAGTGCATCGACACCGACGGCGATGGTGTGGCGGACAAGTTCACCGACTACGTGCCGGACATCGACAGTCCGCGCTCGAGCTGCTTTGTCGGCGACACGCTGTACGTGGTGAATCCGCCGTTCCTCTCCGCGTTCCGCGACAGGAACAACGACGGGGTTGCCGACGAGAAGGTGCAACTCGTCACCGGCATGGGCTTCGACTTGAGCTTCCGCGGCGCGGATCACACCTCCAACGGCGTACGCATGGGAATCGACGGCTGGCTGTATTTGGCTATCGGCGACTACGGCTACGTCGAGGCCAAGGGCCGCGATGGCAGCACGCTTCATCTGCGGGGCGGCGGCGTGATTCGTGTCCGGCCCGACGGGACCGAACTGGAAAACTACGCACTCTATGCCCGCAACATATACGATGTCGCCGTCAGCCCGAAGCTCGACGTTTTTTCACGCGACAACACCAACGATGGCAAGGGCTGGAACACTCGCCTGCATCACTTCGTCTCGTTGGGCAACC
>CAJWPV010000122.1 GCA_913045395.1 uncultured Verrucomicrobiota bacterium
AACGCAATTCGTTGGACTGAATGACGTCTAGAAAACCGTCCTCGTTGATGTCAACAAAGCGGGTGCCGTTGTCGGAGCCATCCTGCCGCACGAATGTGACGTCAGGCGGGAGGCTGAATGTGGCGCGCTGCCACTGTTTGCGTGCCGCCGCCCATTTGAGAACGGCTTGGGTGTTTGGGTTGCCGACGATGATTTCGCAGATGCCGTCGTTGTCTGTGTCACGCAGGCGGACGCCGTTGTCCCGCGTGCCGGCGACGGTTTTCAGTGTTTGGCCAAGCCCGCGCAGCATCGTCGGGTCTTCGGTCCACTTTTCACCGTCGAAGTGCCAGACCCCTTTCTTGTGGTCGTTGCTGATGAAGAACGAGGCGTTGCCGCTTGGCTGCAGTATGCCGAACCGGGCCCCGGCGTCGGTGCGCGTTGCGTCGTCGGCGATCTGCACGAGTGGCACCGGGAACGCTGCGGTTTTCCAGCGCTTGGCCTGCGGGATCCAAACGCGGGTTTGCCGCAGGTTCTCATTGCCAATCACGGCATCCATGTAGCCGTCGTTGTTCACGTCGATCAGCCGGACGCCGTTGTCCTGCCCATTGGAGGCGCGCAGCGGCTGGCCGCCGAGGAGGTTGTTTGTCAGTCGTTCGCGGGCTTCGCGAAAACTGAGGAACTTAACCTTGCTGCCATGCTTGGCGGTGATGTGGTCGATCCACTCGATCATTTGTGTGTTTTTGACCCAACCGTGCGGATGAAAGACGAAGTTGAAAATGCCCTGCTTGAGGACGGTGGCGTCGATCGCATTCTTCCAGTCTTCTACCGTCACCGGGTTGTTTGAGCCGTGGAGGTGCTGCGCCTCCCAGTCGCTCGGCACCATGCACGGCATTTCCCAGATCCTGCTGCCAATGGCGTACGGGTAGGGATAGTTCTCGATGGTGACGACGTAGGAGTCGAACGGGACGTATTTTTCAAACTTGGGCTTGCCGTCGGGATCGGTGACGAGGTCGGCCGGCAGCGCCGGGTCGGAGCGGGTGAAGATGTTGAACACGGAACTGTCCATCTCGAGAAACTGTCCGGCGGGATTGTTTCTCATCAACAGCTCGGAGAAGACGCGGGGAGTCGGCGTGTTTTGTGAGTCACAACACGGTGTCCGGAAGGCTGTCGGGAGGTTGCCGGGGATGTGGTTCATCAGGTCAACGCCGCCGTGATAAGTGTTGGCTGCCGCGGTGAAGTTGGCCTTGGCGAGGATGGGGCAGGGGTGCGTTAGGGTGTGCACCTCCACGCTCAACCCTTCCTTGAGCCACTGCTGCAAAAGCGGCTCGGTTGGCGTAATGGTGTTGCAGAAGATGCTCAACGGGGCACGGCCGTCGATCTCCTTGAGACGTTCAAGGATGGGGCGGCAAAACGACTCGTAAATCTGGTGGTCGCGCATGTCGTCGATGCCAAGCGTCACGACCGCCTCGACGCCGTTTTCGCCCACCCACTGCGGCGTGGTCAGTCTCGGAAAGGCGACCCCAACATGGAATGGGTCCTCCCCGTCAAGGTAAGCCAGGCGATTGGCCGGGGAATCCGGTTGCGCTTGGGCAAGCGCAGCCAGCAGAAGAAAGGAGGCCGGGATCACCTGGCCGAGGCGGCGCATTATGCGGTGGCAAAGCGTCATGAGTCAGGCGCTGACCATGCCCTCGGGCGGGAGGCGTGACAAGTTTTGCGGTGGAATTTTGATGTTCCTAAAAAAACTCCTAAAGTAATTCATTGGCTTGCCGATTGTGACTCCGAGAAGCGCGGTCAAGAGGTCGCAGGGACACGGGAAACGTCTCAAATGTTTTCCAGCGGTGTGGATGTCGCCATTGCCATTTTATCTCGTATCAATCGGTTGACGGCAATGGCTCTTCCCATTGGGAAAAACGGCATGTGTTCCTTCTGCGTGAGGGACTGACAGTCAGTCCAGTCCGTACTTCTCGATCCAGGACTGCGGTAGCGTGCCGAAGCTCAGCAGCCAGTCATTAAACCGGCGCAGCGACCAGCCGCGTCCCTCTACCAGTTTCCCGTAAAGCCGCGCGTTTTCGAGACGTCCCAGCCAGTAGCTCATTGGTACGCCGGGGCTGCCGGTGTACCAGTTTACGTCCGCTTCGGCTCGGGCCCTGGTGAAGCCAAGATGTTTCTCCATATGCTTCACGGCTTGTCTGTGACTGTACTTGCCGGTTTGCAGTCGCAGATCAACAAGAATCCGGTGGCAACGCCAGAGGGCATCGTGGAGTTGCTGTAGTTTTAGTTCGGGGGATCGAATGATCCCGAGATCGGCGCACATTTGCTCACACCAAAGAGTCCAGCCTTCATAAAAAATCGCATGCTCATCGAACACTCGACGCCATTTTCGGGGATGCGAGTTAGCAAAAATGAACTGCAAATGGTGTCCGGGATAAGCCTCGTGAGCGCAGGTGAGTTCGAGCCCGAAGTGTTGCTGTCGCTCAGTGAGTTTTTCTGCTTCGGTCTTTTTCTTTAGCCCTAGGTCGTTGACCCAAAAGTAGCCGCGCTGACGTTTGTCGAATGGCCCGGGCGGCGAGTAAGCAGCCATCGGGATGACGTGTGACATGAAATCCGGTACCAATGTGATCTCCAACGAATCGCCCTTGGGGAACGTTATTGCCTTGGCTGCCTTGAATTGTCGTATGATCTCACAATTTGTTTTTTTATAAAGGGTGAGCAGATCCCCCTTGGGTGTCCATTTGGCTCGTGCGGTTTCGACAATCTGATCGACTGATTTGTTTCCCCCTAATTTCTCGGAGGCTTTTTCCATCTGGCCACCAACACGCTCAATCTCCGCGACCGCGACGGCCTCCACCTGACCAACGGTGTAGTCCAAGCCAAGCTCATCGCGGATGCGGCGTTGTAGCATCGTGGTTCCGATAGCGAACGACCCCGGTTTAGCCAAGCGCCTGCCCGTGACGCTTTCGTGGTACTTGGCGCATGCGCGCTTGGCCAACCGGATGAGCGAACTGTCTTCGTTCTTGTTGCCGTTAACTTTCAGGAAAGTGGCGATGGCGTCAAAAAACGAACCGGATGCCTTGAAGGTGTCATCCATGATGTTGCGCCAAATGCGTTCCGGTCGATCGATCAACTTTGCCGCCTGGTTAAGGTATCGTTGTGATTCGACGAGGAGGCTCCGAATATTATTTGCGGCGCGCTTGGGGTTAGTTTCACCTCGTTGCAATTCGCGCAGGAGAAACTCAAAGACAGCATCGATGCCACTTGGATCGAGGGTGTGCCGTCCTCGCTCAAAATCTTCGTGTTCCCGGAGAAGTCTCGCGCGGAAGGCCAAGCGGTCCAGGTTCTGTTCGTTGGACAGTGCTGATGGGGCGATGGTGTCGAGATTGCCCAAGGCGGCTTCGCGGCGTCGATGCTGACGACTCAACGCGGCAAGCGTGACGTTGTTCAGTCGACCTTCGCCCGAGGAGAGGCCGACGTAAGTCGCATCGGCGGGGTGGTCGGCGTAAAATGAGTTGAAGTAACCGTCGAGCAACTGCTCGAACGTTCTGGAATTCGATTTCATTTCGTCGAAATAATAAGTGTTTGCAGGGGTGGGGCAATCCAAACCTTCGTTCAGAAGAATTGTTTGCGATACTGCAGCGGTGTCATGCTCATGGTCTTCTTGAACTGCACTGTGAAGGAGCTTTGGTCGTAAAAGCCCAGTGTGGAGGCGATGTCACCAATGGACATCGATCCGTTGCAGAGCAGGTCGCATGCCTCGTGAATTCGCATTTTCATGATGTACTGAGTCGGTGAGAGGTTGAAGTAGCTCTTGAACCGGCGTTCAAACTGGCGGAGGGATAATTGGCACATACCGGCGAGATTAATGATAGTAATTTTCCCCCGGTAATGGGCGTGAATGTAGTCGAGCGCCTTGTTGATATCCTGCTCAGCCGGGAATCTCTCCCGGTACTGATGATAATCCTGAATGATCCCCATGATGCCCATCACCTCGTTGGAGGAGGAGAGAATCGGGTACTTGCTGGTCAGGAACCATGACGGGATGCCCTGACGGTTCAGGAACAGTTCCACGATTTTCGTGGCAGGCTCGCGGTGCTTCATGATGGCTAGGTCATCCCGGCGATACTTTTCGGCCAAGCGCCTTGGGAGTAACTCGAAGTCGGTGTGTCCAATAAACGCCTCTTCGGAATCAAATCCGTAAAGCGCAACCAGATGCTTGTTGGCGGCCAGTAGAACGCCGTCCCGGTCCTTGGCAAAAAAGGACAACCCGGGGACACAATCGAAAAGATGATAAAACCGACTTTCGGGGCTGATCGCCTTGAGTAAGTTTGTGCGTCGTTTTTTGGCCTGAATAGTATCAATCATGGTGGTTTGGTTCTACATTAGCTAGAACGATTAGCGTGTCGCTTTAATAATAAAATAAACCCAAAACAGGCAAGACATCTTAATTGAATGAGCGTACTATTTTTCCTCGTCCGGTTAGGGGTGGCACAGATGGCTATGGTTTTAAACTATTTCGGCTCCAAAACTGTTATTCTTTTGGGTTGCTTGGGCATGGGCTTTTCGGGGTTGGCTGCGGAACTGTCGGATGCGGCCAAGGTCGAGTTTTTTGACAGTAAAGTTTTTCCTGTTCTGAAGGAGAATTGTTTCAAGTGTCACGGGGCACGGGAGAAGCTCAAGGGCAATCTCCGACTCACCAACCGGGCAGGCTTGCTCGAGGGCGGCGAGTCCGGCGCAGCGATCCACCTGCTCAAGCCGGAGAAGAGCCTGATGCTGACAATGATTTCGTGGAAGGACGAAGACCACGAGATGCCGCCAAAAGAGAAGCTTCCGGACGAGCAGATCGCGTTGCTAACCGAGTGGGTGAAGTTGGGAGCTCCGTTTAACCCTGCGAAAGAAATTCACGGCAACGGATTGGCTGTAGACAAGTTGCCGACAAACGAGATCAACGAGCGTACCACCTCCGCCTGGGCCTTCAAGGCGGCCGAGCCGGTTGTCGCGCCGAAGGTCGATGATGCAGCTTGGCAGGCGAGTGGCATCGACGCGTTCGTGTATAGTCGGCTGCGTGAAGCCGGTCTGAAACCGAACAGCCCAGCGTCAAGGGGTGTCCTGATTCGCCGCGCTTACTATGACCTGATTGGCCTCTCGCCAACCGATGTCGAGGTGCGTGCCTTTATCGATGACAAGTCGCCGGAAGCCTTCGAGAAGGTGATCGACCGGTTGTTGGCATCGGATCGGTACGGTGAAAAATGGGGGCGGCATTGGCTTGATCTCGTTCGCTTCGCTGAGACCAACGGCTACGAGCGCGACAGCCGAAAAGACCTAATTTGGAAGTATCGAGACTATGTCATTCGGGCCTTCAACCAAGACAAGCCGTACAATCGTTTCATCATGGAGCAGTTGGCCGGCGACGAACTGCCGGATCGCGATGCCGACAGCATCACGGCCACCGGCTTTTATCGGCTCGGCATTTGGGACGACGAACCGGCGGATCGCGAGTTGGCGCGTTATAACTATCTCGACGATATATTGCGTACCACGGGTGAGTCATTTCTGGGC
>CAJWPV010000123.1 GCA_913045395.1 uncultured Verrucomicrobiota bacterium
CAACTTGGATCGAAGCCGCTGACATTTTCGAACGGAAACGCCGCCGCCGGTTTCACGTGCACCTTGCCGGCGATGCCCACGCGGTAGCCCAGTGCGCCGAGGTGGTGCGGCATGCTCTTGACGCTTGGCTGGCTGGCGGAGTGGTTCCACGCGCAACCGTTATGGAGTGGGTACTGACCGGTCATCAACTCGGCACGGCACGGCTGGCACATTGCCTCGGCGAGATAGGCGCGATTGAAGGTGAGTCCCTGGCTGGCTAGACGATCGATGTTTGGCGTCTTCGCGTTTTGGCCGCCGTACAGTGGAAGGTCGTTGTACGTGCAGTCGTCGGCCATAATAATCAGCAAGTTGGGTCGCTTGGCCATGGCGTTGGTCGTTTGGCCAAGGGCAATGAATAGAAGGTAAAGGAGAAACCGGTTCATGGAGAGCGAGCATCCCTCTAAAGGGGTAAAGGGGTCAATTCATTCCCGGATGGGACTTCAGAGTGCTCACCGGTTATTTTCCGGCGTCCACGTAATCGCGGCCCTTGGTTCGTTTGGTTTCAAAACGTGGGTTGGTGCAAAATAGCTTCACCTCATGGGCCTGCATCCGGGTGACTATGCCTCCTTTTCGAACGACGATTTTTTCGTCGCCGTAAAGCAGGTGAAGCGTACGGCCGTTCAATGCCTCCAGTTCGGTGACATCGACTCCGAGATGTCGGTGATCGTCTTCGTTGACCAGGATCAGGAGATAATCGGCTTGGTTGCTTTTCAGCGTGCCTCGAACACCAATTCCAGGTGCGTCAAAAAGATCGTCGATGACTGCCACTTCAACGGTCTGATCGGCACCCACCAAAAGCGCTTCCAGTTCGCCTAACTCGGCGGTCAAGGCGTAGAGTGATTCCCTAAAAAATGGATCGTCGATGGTTTGTGTTCCCCAATAGAGGATGCCGCGGGCACCGTGCGCAATTGCGTCATAGGCCATGAATCTTGACTGGTGATAGCTCGGATAAAGACGCTTGCGTCCGGCTTTAGCCTTGTGCCATGAGAACCCCTGCAGAACCATCCAGACCGGCTTGCCGCGACCGATTGCATCCCAACGATCCACCAATCGCCCGATACTTTGCAGGTCGGTGCCGGCTTTTCGAACGGCGTAGTAATCGCAGCCGGTGATGTCGATGGAGTCGATGTAATCCCGAACGTATTTCACGTCGCTGTCAGCGGCTTCGTTTACCCAGAAAGGCAGGTCTCGTTCGTCCAGCTCTTGGACGAGCCGTATGCCTTCGTTCATTTTTGTGATGACTTTATCTCCCTCTTTTTTGGCATAATTTAGAGCCTTGGGTATCTGGTTGTTCCAATCTTCGCGTGTGAAGCCGGCTCGCTCCTTGAGGAAGCTGTACGCGGTAAATGTCCATACAATTTCGTCCGGACCCTCCCATACAGCCAAGGCAGGGTGGTTCCGCAGAGTCTCGATTTGTTTCCGCAACCCCGGTGTAGCCCCCTGTTGGACACTGAGCGGCACCCAGCCCATCATTCCTTGCGCGTGTGCCGAATCGAGGGAGGCCCGGTTGCCGCATCGGACAAGGTTGATGCCACTCTGAGCCATTCTTTGAAGCTGTTCCTTATTGCCTGGAAACTCATAGAAACCGATCGGGAAACGCAGCTTGCCGTTGTGGTCTGTCAGGATGCCGGGGTGTCTTTGCTTTTTTTTAACGGTCAGGATTTGCATCCCGCGTTTGGCGGCGACGGAGACTTCACCCCCACCAGCCAAGGTCAAAGTTTCGTTGCTTGTCTCCGTCCCGAAATCGGTTCTCCGCGTCAGCACACGGTTGCCCAGGCGCAGGCCGGACACGACCGGGCCGGGCTTGGAGGGCACTTCAAACAGGACCGGCACACCGCGATTTATAAAACCGCTGTACTGCAAACTTTCCCGGTACACGTCATGGACCAGCTGGATTTCTGTTGCCAACTCCCGGCCGGTGCACCAGAGGAAAAACGTGTCGTGCCCGCGCAACAGCATGTGCCAGAGCAGTTCCTGATAGTTTTGCCTGCTAAACTGCTCCACGGACGGGTCGGGATTGTCCGGGGGCGCGGTGGTGTGCCAGTGGACAAAGGGAATGATCGGTGTCTGCTGTGAGGTATGTTGGCCCGCATTCGAGGCGACCAGCATCATGTTGTAAAACCAGCGGTAATCCTTTGGCTCAAAGTCGTACCAACCGAAAGTGGGGTACCATGTGTAAACTACCGGCATCGCGAATGTGTATCCGCAGCGTCCAAACTCGTGGAACCACTCGCGGTATCGCGCACGTTGATCCTTCAGAGCCGGTGCATTTGGAGTTTCGCGTTCAAAGTAGTCGTACCAGTACCGGTAGCCGTTGTGTGGATTTACGGCATAGTTGCCGACAAGCGCTTCCGGGAAATAACGGGTGACATTGTCGCCAAACGCTTCGCGTTGCAGATCGCTTCGGATTGCCCGTAGCTTGGCTTGGAATTTGCGGAAATCATCGATGCCCGGCACGTGTTCGCGGCAACGGCGGCATCGCCTCGAGCTGGCCCAGGCACCGTTCCACTCGATGGGACCGTCGATTTCCCAGTCTGCAAAGATGAAATCAACATCAATGCCGGCAGACTTGTATTGCTTCAGGAACGATTCGACGCGTTGCCGGATGATCGGGATCCGATGCTCGATTGCAAAGGGACAGCCCATCGTACCGCCAAACGAGATCTCGGCAAAAGGCTTGCCATCGGCATCCATGTGCTGGGTTGTGTCGGTACCGTCAAAGAAAGAGTAAAGGCATCCGGTGGCATGGACGGAAACCATCCTGCCCAAGCGCTGCTGCATCTCTCCGATTCGTAACCCTTCTTTCAGTGACGCCTCAAATGAACCGGGGTTCCAGTTCACCGAATAGCCGATGCCCCGCTTGGCCAAGTCGTTCAATACCTTTTCCGCTTGGTCATCCGGCAGGGAGGAGAGTGAGCCGCTGATGGGCAGCACGAAAAGTGGCAGCCGAGCGTTTCGGGGCGTTGCGAGTGGTTTTGTGTTTTCGAGAACGGCTCGAAGATTGCCGGGCAACTCTTTTAAGGATTGCGCCATAGCCGCTTGGCCAAGAGCTAAAAAAAGGGGCAAAAGAAAAAGTCGAGTCATCGGCGGGAGCATCCCGTGCACCCTCGGACTGGTCAACCTTTTCGCCCGGATTTCTCTACGCGCCGGTTTGGCTAATAGGCGTGACAAACAGCTGTGCGGATACAGGATGGTAACCATGCAAAAAACTGCAATTTTTTACGTGCATTTGAGGCATGGCGTGTCACGATGCCCCTTCCAATGAGCAACCCAATCGCCAGAATCAATGGCGAATTCCCCGCAACCGGTCGCTTTGCTTTGTCCGCAATTGCCGCGGTGGCTATGACGACCCAGGCGGTGGAGTTCGAGAACGACGCCATCGAGGGCAACCTCGACACGACGCTGAGCTACGGAGCATCCTCCCGAACATCGGCCGCGGATCCCGGGAACATCGGCATTGCCAATGGTGGTACGCGCTACTCAGTCAACGGTGACGATGCTAATCTCAATTATGGCACCGGCATCTTCTCGCACGTGGCTAAGGGCACGCACGACCTGGAAGTGGACTTCAAGAAATTGCAGGACGTGAGCCTGTTTTTGCGCGGCACGTACTTTGTCGATTTCGAGAATATCCGGGGCGACAGCCCGTTGAGCGACAAGGCCAAGCGCGAGGTCGGCTGCGATATGGAGTTGCTTGACGCTTACATCTCGTACGATCTCCCGACCTCCATACCGGTGAACATCCGCCTGGGCAACCAGGTGCTGAGTTGGGGGGAGAGCACGTTTATCCAGAATGGCATCAATGTCATCAACCCGATCGACGTGACCAAGTTCCGCATCCCCGGTTCGGAGCTGCGCGAGGCGTTGCGACCGGTGCCGCTTCTATCAGTGTCCCTGCAGGCAACCGACAACCTCACTTTGGAGGGCTTTTACCAGTTCAAGCAGGAGGAGATGGAGATCGACCCCGCCGGCAGTTACTTCAGCACGAAGGATTTTGTCGGGCCGGGCGGTCAGTATGCCATGATTGGCTTCGGCAGCTTTGGCCAGCCCAACATGGAGAGTTTCATAGACAATCCGCTTTACGGTTTGCTTGAGGGAGAACCGGCCAGGGTGCCAACCATTTCAAGTCCATTGTTCAACCCGGCCCTGCCACCTAGCGCGGCGAATGCGCCGTTCCTTCCCTCGGGCGCAGCTGCGATTCCGCGTGGGCGCAGCAACCGGGCCAGCGACAGTGGGCAGTTCGGTCTGGCCGCACGCTATTTCGCTGAGGGGCTCAATGACACGGAGTTTGGCTTTTACTTCATCAACTATCACAGCCGCCTGCCGGTGATAAGCGCCATGACCGGGCGCGATATCCTTGGCGAGTTACAGCCAACGATCAACCTCATCACGGCCGGCATTGGCCAGATCGACGCCGGCTTGGCCCAGGTCGTTGGCGGTTTGACACAGGTCGAAGGCGGTTTGACACAGGCCGAGGCCGGCTTGGCTCAAGTGAACGGTGCTATTGCCCAACTCGAGGCGGCGGATCCCAACAGCCCGGATTTGGTCGGACTAAAAACGCAGCAGGCAACGATCGTCGGCCAGAAGGAAGGGCTCTTGGCTCAGCAGACAGAGTTGGCGGCCCGGCAGGCTTCGCTAACCGCTCAACGCGCTGGTTTCGCAGGCCAGTTAAACGCTATCCAGACACAGCTCCCGCAGCTTTACCCCGGTACAGCACGTTACATATTCGAATATCCGGAAGACATCCAACTGTACGGAATGAGTTTCAACACCGAGATCGGCGCCACCGGCATCTCACTCCAGGGTGAAGTGTCGTACCGTCGTGACGTGCCGCTGCAGGTGGACGATGTGGAGTTGCTGCTTGCAGGCCTCACTCCGGCCAGGCCGTCACTGGGCAACATCGGTGTGATCCCGGTGGTCGACACCAACGGTGACGGTGTGCCGGACATGGGTAACCCTGCTTGGCAGGGCCGCAGCATGACGCAGCTCGGGCAGCAGGATTTCAACAGCTACGTCCAAGGCTACCGCACTTTTGAAGTCTGGCAGCCACAGTTTACAGTGACCAAGCTGTTCGGTCCCACGCTTGGTGCCTCGCAATGGGTACTCGTCGGTGAAGCTGCCGCGACGGTGGTTCCGGATTTGCCGAGCAAGGATGTGCTCCGCTTTGACGGCCCCGGCACGGCGCTCAGCGGCGATCCGTTGGCCCCGGCGATCCTTGCCGGCGTTGGCCACGCGCAGGATCATTTTGAATCGGCCGATGCGTTCGCGGATGACTTCTCTTGGGGTTACAGATTGGCCGCGCGCATCGATTACATGGACGTGATCGGTGGTGTGAACCTGTCGCCGGCGGTTGTGTTTGCGCACGATGTCGATGGCAACACGCCGTTGCCGCTGGGTAACTTCCTGCACGATCGCAAGAGCGTGACCGTGGGCGTGACGGCCTCGTACCAAAACTCATGGCAGGGCTCGATCAAGTACACCGAGTTCTTCGG